>DMWH01000228.1:8107-8498 GCA_003483345.1 Clostridiales bacterium
GGGGTATAATTAAAATATCTAAATGATAATGATTATCAATATCGAAATTGGAGGTGCGATATGACATTAGATAAAATAAAACCGGGTCAAGGCGGGGTCATTGCATCAATAGGCGGGCAAGGTTTATTGAGAAGAAGACTTCTTGACATGGGTTTGACACCTAATACCTGTGTGAAGGTCAGGAAGGTTGCACCCATGGGTGATCCCATAGAATTATCTTTGAGAAGCTATATATTGACAATACGAAAAGATGAAGCAGCAAAAATAGAGCTGAAAGAGGTATTTGACATATGAGTGTTATTGCTCTTGCAGGAAATCAGAATTCCGGAAAAACTACTTTATACAACAAACTGACAGGAAGCAATCAACATGTCGGTAATTTTCCCGGTGT
>DMWH01000052.1 GCA_003483345.1 Clostridiales bacterium
AGTTACCTTCGGGTTAACCGTTGCAGCGGCAACAAATGGAATCTTGTTGGCTTCTGCAACTGCTGAAGCGGCAATTCCGCAGGAACTTACAGTAAACCCCGTTACAGCTACTACTTTATCCTGGCTAATTACTTTGGACATCGCATTTGCTGACTCAGATGGCTCCCCTTTATTATCAGCAGAAATAATTTTAATCTGTTTTCCCAAAACCCCACCACTTGCATTAATCTCTTTAAAAGCAAGTTTGGCGCCATTAGCTGCCGATGTTCCATAGGAAGCGGTATTACCAGTCAATTCGTATACCATGCCTATTTTTATATCCTTGTCCGTTTTAGCTCCACAACCGGCTACAAGACTGGCAACCAGAACGGAAGCAATGGCAAAAGAAGTAATTATTTTGGATCTTTTTAACATCTTTCTCCCCCTCAAATACAGATTATTAATTTTTTAAACAAGGTGACAGTCCCTTAGCTATAACCTTATTTAATCTACCAAAATATGAGTTAGTATATATTATACGCTATGTTTTGCTAATCTTCAAAGGAAACAATTTATTTTAATTTTTTACTTATAATTTTTTGCTAATTTTCCTCTTTTATTGCCAACAAAACACCACTTAAAATCAAAATTGCTCCTACGCAAAAGCCAAAACCAATCTGCTCATTCAGAAAAAACCATCCTAAAAATGTTCCAACTAATGGCTGGAAAAAGAAATATACACCGCCACGACTAGCGTCAACAAGCTGCATTCCCTTATTCCAAAAAAGGAATGCAATAGCAGTAGCTGCTACACCTATATATATAACACCCAAAATAACAGTTGGCTGCAACAGTAGATATAACTCATCATATTTGAATTGGCCTATGGAAAAGGGGGTAATGACAATCGTGGCTGCCAAAATTGCGTATGTTGTTACAACAAGCTGCGAATATTCTCTTGAAACTTTTTTAATAAGAACGGACATCAGCGCCCATGACAAAGCTGCAAAAACCAATGCAGCCCCGCCTAATTGGAAGTCTTTGTCTACGTCACCAATACCTACAACAAATAAAACGCCTATGGTAGCTAAAAATACTGATATTAGTTTTTTGGAAGTTATTTTTTCTTTTAAAATCGCATAAGCGAAAACAACCATGAAGGCAGGTGTAGCTGAAGTAACAACGGCGCCCATCTGAGCCGAAGAATACTTTGTACCAAAAAACTGCGCCCAAATGGAGAAAAAATAACCAATAATGCCTATGCCTACAAGCAACGGAATGTCTCTTTTTTTAATTCGCCAAGATTGACCGGTCGCAAAGCCAACCAAAATAAGTGCAGCCAAGGCAACTAAATACCTCAGCCACACTAACTCTAATGGAGGAACAATATCAAGTACAACCTTGCTTACTACATACATACCGCCCCAAATACTTGCCGCTATTGTCAAATAAGCCGGTCCCATATATTCCTTTAGTTTCAAACAAATTTCCCCTTTATCCACGTAAAACTGGTTTTTGCAAGAAGGACATCTCAATTATTTAATTGCTGTTTATATTTAACAATCATCAATTAATTTAACCAAAAATTTACTATTGTTTATAGTAATTGATTATATCATATAAAAACTTAACAATTAAGAAAATGCGTGCAAAAACCCGTTTATTGCGTGCTAAAAACGAAAATCTCTCTTTCCGTTCGCTATTTCCTCCAAACGTAATGCTGCAATAGTTCTGACTTTTTCATTTGCTATATTCGGCATTTCACTGTCTATAACAGCCTCACCCTTCAACTTTGTATCTTTAGAAGCGTAATCCTCCAAATACTCTTTTAATGTCATTAAAGCATTAGGTTGGCAACAATTAGCTATTTGTCCAGATTTTACCAGACTCATAAAACGATCTCCGGTGCGTCCTTTTCTATAACAGGCTGTACAAAAGCTCGGAATATATCCTAATTTCAATAACCAGTTCACAACCTCATCTAAAGTTCTCTTGTCATTAACATCAAACTGAGCTGAATTATCTTCTGCAGCTTCAGGTTCAACATAACCACCCACACTCGTACGGGAACCACCGCTAATTTGCGAAATTCCTAATGCCAGTACTTTTTCACGAGTCATCTCCGATTCGCGAGTTGACAAAATCATACCAGTGTACGGAACTGCAATGCGCAAAACAGTGACAATTTTGGCAAATATCTCATCAGAGATTGCATTGCTGAAATCATCAGGATTAACATCATCAGCAGGTCGAATACGAGGAACACTGATTGTATGTGGTCCAACCCCCATAGCTGCTTCCAAATGCTCGGCGTGCATCAATAACCCTACGAAATCATAACGATACATGTTCAGGCCAAAGAGTACCCCAATGCCGACATCATCAATACCGCCTTCCATTGCACGATCCATTGCTTCCGTATGATAAGCGTAATCATGTTTTGGTCCTGCCGGATGGAGTTTTTCGTAGCTATCCTTATTATAGGTTTCCTGAAAAAGAATATATGTGCCAATACCAGCTTCTTTTAGTTTCCGATAGTTTTCAACAGTCGTAGCAGCAATGTTGACATTCACGCGTCGAATAACGCCATTTTTGTGCTTTATGCTATAAATTGTTTTGATGCTATCCAAAACATATTCGATAGGATTATTAACCGGGTCTTCACCGGTTTCCAAGGCCAGACGCTTATGTCCCATATCCTGAAGGGCAATAACCTCGCGTGCTATTTCTTCCTGTGTGAGTTTTTTCCTGGCGATATTCTTATTGCTTCTGTGATATGGGCAGTATACACAGCTGTTTATGCAGTAGTTGGAAAGATATAAAGGCGCGAACATTACAATGCGATTGCCGTAAAATCTCTGCTTGATTTCTTGTGCCAAAAGTGTCATTCTTTTATTTTCATCTTCCAGATCACACTCTAACAGTACTGCAGCTTCCCTATGACTCAACCCTTTGCAATCTTTTGCACGTTCCAAAATTTCGTTGATGAGTTCTCGATTACTTTTGTTTTTTGCAGCGTAGGTAAGCGTGTTCATAATTTCCTGGTCGTCAATAAATTCAGTAGCGATTTTTGATTTGCAGTCGTACATTGGCAAAACCCCTCTTCACATTATTTTAGGTATTTATAATAGCTCAAGATAACTTGGAATAAACTGTTTTGATACTTACATCAGGTATCATTCCGAGCTTACCGGCAAGAGCGCTGATAGCGTCACCAGGAGCATCTATAACTATGGAAATTACCGAAACATTACGTTTTCTATAAGGAATTCCCATACGTCCAACAATAAATTCCCCGTATTCATGCAGAATATCATTGATTTTTTTTGCAGAGTCGTTATTTTCTACGACAATTCCAATTAATGCTAACCTGGTTTCCATAAAAATCCTCCTTAAATAATAAAAATCCTTGTGCTAAAAAGGCACAAGGATAGTAATGTACAGCAAGTACCCGTTTCGAAAAACGGTTTTGGCAATAACATTATTTTCTCGCCTTCTCATTAGGGACTAACCCTCATGTTTTAGCACGATACATTGTTTTAAATTTTTGGAAAGGTTTGTTGCAAGAAAAAATGAAAACTAATCTCAACAACGCACCTCATAATGCTTTCAGTGTAACACAATGAATTAAAAATAACAAGAATATTGCCTCAAGTATACATAATTATCTTTCAATTCTTTCTATCAATCATATTCATGATGCTCATCACTGCCAATATAGTAGGGGCAAAATTCCTTGCCGGTATCCTCATCTTCCTCCACAGCATCTGCATATTTTCTTGTTCCAAAACATAGCTCTTTAAAACATTCATGATTTTCGCAAGTCAGGCAACAGCTGGGAATGTTATCCAATTCATTGATTCTTGTCATTTTTCACCCCTCCTTTTTATAAAAAAGCGCTACCATATACCCTACTCCAAAGGGAGCCTCATATGATAAAACCTTCGATGAAAAATCTATCATCTCAAACACTCCAAACAGAAACAATATCGGCCTTAATCCACACTCAGCTCCATGTTCAAGGATTTCCTGATCAATATTCAGCAACATCTCAAATTTTTTTCTTTAACAGCCCTGACAATTATTTCGTCAAGTTTGGGTCCGGCTGGGTCATAACCATATGGTCCTTCAGGTTTTAAGACGTGGGATAAGTCTCCTGATGCTATAACGGCTGTCCGCTCTTTTGCTTTTTCAATTTTTTCTCCATACAACTTTCCCAAATTATAATAATATTCATAAGATACGTCCGTAACCAGGATTTTATCAATTTTAATGTCCTGTTTTAAATCCTTTTTAAGATAGTGTAAAGGGACATTATAACCATGTTCCTGGTGCGGCGAAATTATCAACAGTCTATCAGGATTGGCATTTGCCAACATTTTTGCCGCTGATTTCAGCGACATTATCGTATTTATAGCTTTTTTTGCTTCTTCACCTCCTATTTCAGGTATTATTACGGGTGGATGGGGGCTTATAACGCCCAAAACAAGCATTATTATTTCACGCTCCTCTATACATTGCCCAGGTGAATATAATGTAATCCTGCTTTTTTGCCAATTAACTCAGCCATTTTCAAGGTTTTAATTGGTGTCACAGGAGTCCCTTGCATTTCCCAGGCAGGGTAAAATCTGCTAATATGCCAAGGCACATCAGTTCCCAAATCCCTAGCAATAAATCCAGCAATACCCTCCAATTGCTCTTTTTCATCATTGACTCCAGGAACGACTAATGTTGTAATTTCAACATGCACTCCTTCCCTGTAAAGAAACTGCAAATTATCCATGACAGGTTTAGCTTTTCCTCCACAATACTCCCCATAGACCTTATCACTATACCCCTTAAGATCAACATTGGCTGCATCTAAATAGGGCGTAATTTTATCAAGAGTTTCGCGAGTCATATAACCATTAGTTACCCATATATTCTTAAGTCCCTTTTCTTGAGCAATAATCATTGTTTCTAAGGCATATTCGACAAAAACAGTTGGTTCCGTGTAAGTATAAGATATTGAAGGACATCCAACCTCCAATGCGCGCTTCACATGTCCTTCCGGTGATATTTCAACTCCTTCAATTGATTTTGTCAATCTGGGGGCCTGTGCTATTTCCCAGTTTTGGCACCAAGCACAGCGAAAATTACAGCCAACGGCTGCAAAGGAATATGTCTTTGTTCCTGGCATAAAATGATACAGTGGCTTTTTTTCAATGGGGTCAATATTTAACCCTGCTGTTTTTCCGTAATTCAATGTATATAGCTTCCCTTGCAAATTTTGGCGCACAAAACAAATACCTTTACCACCGTCATCGATCATACACCGATGGTTGCATGCGATACATTGAATCTTATTATCATTTAATTTTTTATATAGAATAGCTTCTTTCATGTCATTCACACCTCACTCTGACAAATTCTTATTTCGACATCAAATTTATTAACCCTTTAAAATATACTGAAAATTCTATCTTTTATCAATAAAAAAAATAACCATCTTCTAAATCTAGCAGATGGTTATTTCTATTAATTGTAAATTTGGTTCTTTTTGTTTACAAGGTGCTAACTTTGTGGTCGAATATAGCACACCAAAAAGTAATTATTTTTTTAACTATAATATCACATGAAAAGCCTCAGTAACTAACTCTCATTCTAGTGCCATATTCAGGACAATTGTCAACGAAACGGCATAGCGTCCAAAAATATTGATTTTTATATTACAGTACGCCTTTTTCACGCAATTCTTGTACTTTTGCGCTATCATAGCCTAACATTTCTTGAAGAATTTCTTCTGTATGTTGTCCAAGCAATGGTGCTGGTTTTTCAACCGCACCTGGTGTTTGAGACATTTTAATTGGCACGCCAGGAATATGCATCATACCTGCGACCGGATGCTCAACTTCAACAAGCATATGACGAGCATTGACTTGCGGATCTTTTACAACCCTGTCAACAGTATTGATTGGTGCACATGGTACGCCGGCTTCTTCCAGCATTGCCAGCCATTCGTCTATTGTTTTAGTCTTGAATACCTCATCTAAAATTGGCTTCAAGGCTTTTTGGTTGTTTGTTCTGTCTCCGTTTGTAAGGAAACGAGGATCGCTTGTCAGTTCAGGTTTACCAATCATCTCACAAAGTTTCTTCCAAAGACGGTCATTACCTGCGCCGACAATTACATGCCCATCACTGGCCGTAAATGCTTCAAACGGCGTAATGGAAGGGTGACGGTTGCCAAGTGGTCCTGGCACAACGCCATTTACTAAATAACGGCTGATTGCGTTTTCCAGTATTGCTACCTGACAGTCCAGCATCGCTACATCAATTTTCTGGCCTTCACCTGTCATAGCGCGGTGGTACAATGCCATCGATACACCGATTGTTGTAAACAGACCGGCAATAATATCTCCGATAGATGCGCCCGGTCTTGTAGGCTCGCCGCCTTCTTGTCCGGTTATGCTCATGATGCCGCCCATTGCCTGTACTATAATATCATAAGCGGGTTTTTGGCTATAAGGCCCGGTTTCGCCGAAACCGGAGCATGCCGCATAAATAAGATCTGGCTTAATTTCTTTCAAAACATCATAGCCAAGACCAAACTTCTCCATTGTTCCTGGGCGGTAGTTCTCAAGAACAACATCAGCCTTTTTAACCATTTCTTTGAAAAGGTCTCTTGCACCTTGTTCTTTGAAGTTTAAAGTCATTGAACGTTTGTTGCGGTTAAGGCTCATGTAATAAGCACTCTCTTTGCCAACAAATGGGCCAAAAGCACGTGAATCATCACCGACACCAGGTTGTTCAATCTTGATAATGTTGGCACCAAAGTCCCCCATCATCATGGCCGAATACGGTCCAGCCAAAACGCGTGTTAAATCAAGTACAACTAGATTTTCTAAAGCTTTCATAAATAACGCCTCCAGAAATATATTTATAATAAAATTTTTGTTGCCTGGCTTAAATGACTAAACATGCATATAAACAATATTCCTTTTCTGATTCTTAAAAATGTTCTTCAAACATTTATCATTTTAAAGCATTTCAGCCATAAGTCAATTCAACCATTTTTTATCTTTTGTAATAAAAATTTCTTATATCATAACTTAATATATTGTATAATAAGAATAAAAATTTATTTAGGGAGTTAATTATGAATGAAAAAGACTGGAAACTTTTAGCTCTGCTTAAAGAAGAACTAAATATCAGTAAGGTTGCAAGACAGCTTTACTTTTCTCAACCTGCGCTAAGCGCAAGAATCAAATTAATCGAAAAAGAATTGGGATGCAAAATTATCGAAAGACATAGAACGGGAATAACCTTCACCGAAATGGGCGAAACAGTGACTTCCTATGCTATTGATGCGCTTAAAAATCTTGAGAAATTGAAAGATAACTTAAATAATGCTTCGGGCGAATTAAGCGGCACCTTAAAAATTGGCTGTTCCAACTCCATAGCTGAACTTTTTCTTCCGAAAATATTTAAGAGTTTTAAATCACAATATCCTAAAATTGATTTAAATGTTAATGCCGGTTTCAACGATGATATTTATCAAGACTTGTTGTCCTCAAAAATTCATATCGCACTCATACGCGGCAATTACCCCTGGGATGGCATAAAAGCTTTCCTTTACGATGATCCTTTTTGTGCTGTCAATTCAACGCCTTTTACTATTGATTCGTTACCTTCTCTGCCCGGCATTTTCTTTTCGGCGGAAAATCAATTCAGTAATGAAGTAAACAACTGGTGGGTCAATACCTTTGACAGGGATCCTATCATATCGATGAATGTGAGCTCTTTAAATGTAGGCTTAAATATGGTCGAAAACGGTTTGGGATACTCAATTTTGACCAGTTCACGTATTCAAGATAAACCGAACTTATACTCAATCAACCTTGAACTCAATGGAAGAGTATTAAAACGGGAAACCTGGCTATTTCTATCAAAATCGGCAGAAAAAAATAATGCTGCCAAATGTTTTCTTAGCTATTTAGAAAACAACTACTTAAAGTAGATATACTTCCAAATTATTAATCCATAGCTTTATAAAACAAAAACGTTACCTCTTTTTTAGAGGTAACGTTTTTGTTTTCAGATTTAATTAATATTATGTATCCATCATAGTTCCCGCAAGTATCCTTTGCTGCGGAGTGCATTTTCTATTAAATCAAGTTCTTCAACTGTATCGGCTTCTACAAGATGGCAATGCATATCCTGTGTTAATTTTTTTAGTGGAATGCTCTCTCCCGAAGAAATACGCTTTACCAGATTATCAGCATCCTTACGGGATTTAATATTTAATTGCGCCAAAAAATTCCCATATACTTTGTGTTTAATCTGTACGTCAATCACAAGTCCTCCAAGGTCAACAATCGTATAAAGTTCATCTAAGATGCAATCATCACTATGTGCAACACAAAATACTCTTTGTGGTTTTACAGCTTTTTTTATTATATAGCCAGTATTGGTAGACAAAATTTCATGTTTTTCTGCACGAAGAAGCGCTATGTCTTGGACTATTATCTGACGGCTGACATTTAATAACCTGGCTAATTGTAACCCGGAAATCGGCAATGCGCTTTCAGCAAGCTGCTGTAAAATGGTTTCCCTTCGTTTATCACCATTCATATTATTATGTCCTTTCTAAATTTTTTAAAGACAAGTCTAATACTGATGCAGAGTAGGTTAATGCTCCGCTTGATATATAATCTACACCAATTTCACGAAGTTTGGCAATATTTTCCAACGTGATATTGCCGGAACATTCTACTAACGCTCTGTGATTAACAATTTTTACAGCCTCTTTCATCTCTTCCGCACTCATGTTATCAAGCATTATGATATCTGCCTCTGCTTCCAAGGCTTCCTTTAGCATATCGAAGTTCTCTACTTCTACCTCTATTTTATGAACAAACGAAGCATATTCTCTTGCTAAAGAAACTGCCCTCTTTATACCACCGGCTGCAGCTATATGATTGTCTTTAAGCATAATACCGTCTGAGAGATTAAATCGATGGTTCAAACCACCACCAACTTTGACAGCATATTTTTCAAAAATTCTATTATTAGGCGAAGTTTTTCTGGTATCAAGCAATTTTATGTTACTGCCTTCAAGCAAATCAACAACTTTCCTTGTGTAAGTCGCAATGCCACTCATTCTCTGCAAAAAATTCAGTGCTGTTCTTTCCCCGGAAAGTATGGCTCTGATATCTCCTTCTACTTCACCTAGCAAATCTAATTCTTTAACACACTCGCCATCTTTGCAATGAAATTTAAAGTTAGCCTTTGTATCCAAAAGAGTGAAGACTCTGGCAAAAACATCGAGTCCGGCAATTACACCGTCTTGTTTGCAAATAAGCTTAGCTTTACCTTTTGCATATGATTTAATTATAGAATTAGTTGTTATATCTTCATTTGGAATATCTTCCCTTAGTGCATCTAAGATTAATTTATCAATATTATTCTGCACTTTCATCTTCCTTTCTGATTTCATCTAGGATTAGCATTCTGTTATGCTCATCAATGTTTATATAATCTTCTTCTTTTGGTAAATAAAAGAAAGGGGCTTTTTCTTCTTTCCAGTTCTTTTTTATATCAAGCGCAGCTCTCTTGCTGAATACAAGGCTCTCCAAAAGCGAATTGCTCGCAAGCCTGTTCTTTCCATGCACACCGTTGCAGCTCGTTTCGCCAACGGCATAAAGATTATCCATAGAAGTTTTGCTCTGGGTATCTACCTCTATTCCGCCCATAAAATAATGCTGTGCCGGCACTACCGGTATTCGATCCTTTGTTATATCATAACCTTCTTGCAAACAACGTTCATATATTGACGGAAATCTTTTGGCAATGTCGCCCTTCACATGTCCATTCAAATATAGCCACACGTGGCTGGTTTTATCTTTATCCATTTGTTCATAAATTTTCTTAGCTACAATATCTCTTGCCTGGAGTTCATCAGTAAACCTACTTCCTTCTTTGTCCAGCAGTACTGCACCTTCTCCCCTGACAGACTCAGAAATAAGAAAAGCCCTGCCTGGTTGTTCTGTATAAAGTGCCGTTGGATGTATCTGAATATAGTTAATGTTCTTCAATCTGATATTATGTCGCAATGCTATAGCAATGGCATCTCCAGTCAAATGGGGATAATTTGTAGACTTTTCGTACAAACCGCCAATACCGCCGGTAGCGAAAACAGTAAAATGTGCATATAAATTTTTAAGATTATTGTCTTTGTCCCTTACCACTACACCATAACAGTGATTATGGTCAGCTAGTATATCCAATAAAATTGTGTTTTCTAAGATTTCAACATTTTTCAGCTTTCTAACCTTTTCTAAAAGTTTGCTGCTAATTTCTTTTCCTGTTCTATCTTTACAATGTAAGATTCTTGGCTTTGAATGTGCACCTTCTTTAGTATAAGAAAACCCTGAATTTTCTCTGTCGAACTCAACA
The DNA here is from genome assembly GCA_003483345.1 of Clostridiales bacterium. Classification (GTDB taxonomy): domain Bacteria; phylum Bacillota; class Clostridia; order Tissierellales; family Sedimentibacteraceae; genus Sedimentibacter. The sequence goes on from DMWH01000052.1 coordinate 10,414, forward strand.
CCTATTTCTAAAAGATCATTAATAATTTCTCTTGATTGCGTTACCATTATAGCAACGGAATTTCGATCATTCTTATAATGGCCAGCTTTTAAAGTGTCTTCGATGAAGCTATCGTAATCATCATCTGTGCGCTGTACGCATATGCCGCCTTGAGCAAGAAAAGAATCACTTTCGTCAGCAATCGTTTTTGTTAAAACAAGTACTTTTTTGTCTTTTGACAAATTTAAGGCCGCAAAAAGCCCTGATACTCCTGTGCCAATAATAATAACATCATAATTAGTCATTTTTCTTCACCTTCTGCTAATTGATGCATCCGTTTTAAAGCAGAAATACTTTTGGACGCTATCTCTGTTTCTACATTTACTTCATTGGATAAATTTTCAAGAGTTTGCAGCAACTTTTCTAATGTATTTTTCTTCATATCGGGACATATCTGGCATGGCGAAGCTGCGTAGAAACTTTTACC
>DMWH01000014.1 GCA_003483345.1 Clostridiales bacterium
ATTCCATTTTATCATGATTTTAAGGATTGAAAATCCCAATATATAGGCATGTAGTTTTTGAGTAATTGACAGAAATATAAAATAAAAATAGGAGGAATAATACATATTGATAGAATTAAATAATTTTTACATAGGGGAATCTGTTACTTTTATGCGTAATAATATTCCTGATAATTTTGTAGATTTAACTGTTACTAGTCCACCATATGATAATCTTCGTACATATAAAGGTTTTGTTTTTGATTATCAAAGTATGTTTAAGGAATTATATAGAGTTACTAAAAGTGGTGGTGTAGTGGTTTGGGTTGTAGGAGATGCTACAATAAATGGTTCTGAAACAGGAACGAGTTTTAAACAGGCATTATATGCAAAAGAAGAGGTTGGATTTAATTTACATGATACAATGATTTATCATAAGATAAACCCAATACCTATAAAACAAAATAGATATTATCCTTGTTTTGAATATATGTTTATTTTAAGCAAAGGAAAACCTAAAACATTTAATCCAATAATGCGAGAATCTTTATCTGCAGGGACAAAAGTAAGAGCAAGACAAAGAAGTGGTATTGATAGCTATATTAAAAATCCAACTGGCAAAAACTCAACTAAAGAATATTCAATAGAATATAATCTTTGGTCATATAAAGTTGGTAGTGTTGGTCAAACATCAATGGATAAAATTGCATATAAACACCCAGCACAATTCCCAGAAAAGTTAGCAGAAGATCATATAATATCATGGTCAAATGAAGGAGATATAGTATTAGACCCTATGTGTGGAGCAGGTACAACATGCAAAATGGCTTGGTTAAATAAAAGAAATTTTATCGGTATAGATATAAGTGAAGAATATATAAATAATATTTGTAAACCAAGATTAAATACATATGGATGGGAACAAAAACAAAAAATAGCAATTCAAGAATGCCTATAAAATGGGATTTAAAAAGTTAAATATCATGATAAAACAATCGTTTTATGATGATATTTAAAGAGGTGATGAAACAATTAAAACAGATTTAACCATTCAACTTGAAAGAGAAATATATAAAGCAACAGCAAAGCAAGGAGTATTTGGATGTTTCGAAGTGACTATAGGCTGGTGGGGAAAAGAAAGAGTTGATTATATTACATACGACACTAAAGGTATCTGGAGATGCTATGAGATTAAGGTTTCCAAATCTGATTTTCATAGTAAATCCAAACATACATTCATAGGTCATTATAATTACTATGTGATGCCGAAGGAATTGTACGAACAAGTAAAAGATGAAATGCCAAAGCACATAGGGGTATATGTTAATGGTGTATCAGTTAAAAATGCTAAGAAACAAAAATTAGGTATAGATGAGCAAGTTCTAAAAGATTCTATGATACGTTCATTGTGTAGAGAAGTTCAGAAAAAATTTGATAGTGGCGATCCGTGGATAGTTGATATTATGCAAAGGCAAATTAATCAACATAAAAGACAAGCAGAAGAATATAAAAATAAATATTGGGATTTAATGAGAATAGGACAAGAAAAGTATGGCTCAAGGTGGTATAAAGNNTTAAAACAAAAGGAGATTATTATGAATAGCTACGAAAAAATACATATTGTTAATAGTTATCAATCTAATCCATATGTTCATCCTTTAACTTGCAGATATAACTCGTCTCATAGAAATTTAATTCCTATAGAAGATTATTATAAAGGTGTTTTACTTAAATGTCCTGATTGTTATTATAGACAAACAATAACTGATGAATTTTTAAGAATGTTATGGGATTTAGATAATAATCAAAGGATAGCAATTGCTGCTTATAGAGAAGGATTATCGAAATGACAAACGCCTATATATTGGGGGCAAATAAATATTTGAGATTAAAAGGTCAAGCCGTAGTTCGTAGAAGAAAAGATGGTCAACAATGGCAGGAAGAAGATTATAAGAAAAGCAATGGTTGGAGAAGTGTAAAAATATCAGAAGGTAATTGGAATGAAATTTGTCCCGATTGTGTGGAATTTAAGAAGAGGTTGAAAGCGAAAGGAAATATAAATGTATAGATATACTATTGGCGAAGATTCATATGAAGATTATCATGAATATGAAATACTCCATAAAAACTTATTTACAAAAGAAGAATTTATATATTTATGCAAAGAAGCATTTAAAGAACTTGATTTTAAAATCAAGAAAGAAATTTGTGAATCAATGGCTTCGCAAGGAACACATTATATTGTTAAAATACTTACAGAAAAATATGGATTCATATTACCAAATAAAGTTGTATGCCGTATTTATTTAGGAGATTTATCTGATCATTGGGGTGGATGTGAAGAATGTCCTCACTCATATTATCTTAATGGAAAACTTAAATGTAATTCTGAAGATTGTAATATTAGACCTTTTGAGGATGAATAAAAAACATAATAAATTATCACTTTCATAACAATATAAAAATATAATATAAAAAAGGAGGAATGTATCATAGCGGATTTTGATAATAATAGATTTGCTTCAAAAAATCAAGAATATGCAACACCTTGGGAATTATTTAATAAAATAAATGAAGAATTTAATTTTACCTTAGATGTTTGTGCAGATGAAAGTAATCATAAGGTTAGTACATATTTCACGGAAGAACAAAACGCACTTATCCAAAATTGGAAAGGGGTATGCTGGATGAATCCACCTTATAAGGATATGAAAAAGTGGGTGATTAAAGCATACGAAGAATCAATTAAAAATGACAGTATTGTTGTTTGTCTGATTCCAGCAAGGACTAATACAAAATGGTGGCATGAATATTGTATGAAGGGTGAAATTAGATTTATTAAAGGCAGACCAAAATTTGAAGGATGTATTCATGGTTTACCACAACCATTAGCAATTGTTATTTTTGGTAAAGAATATCAAAGTACATATGGTTCAGTAGTAATTTAGTAAAAATTATAATTTAAAAATCCCTATATAATGGGATTTAAGTTTGCACAAAATAATGCTTTTATCA
>DMWH01000015.1:0-2865 GCA_003483345.1 Clostridiales bacterium
CTTGAAGAACCTCATGATTTTTTGTAGAATAATATATACCTTAATGATATAATCTGTGAATGAGACTCATTCAACGGGAGATAATATGAATCCATACATTCCGACTCAAAAGCCTCGCTGTGTTCTTATTGATTACAGAGCAAGTGAAGAAATACTGAATTATCTAAAAAAATTAAATATAGAGCCTATAAAATCCATTAAATGCAATGAGCTGCATGAGCCTGTGGACGGTCATCCGGATATGGTAATTTTTCCCATAGATTTTAAAACTTTTGTTGCAGCTCCAAACGTTTATGATTATTACCGAAATGTTTTGGGAAGCCTAGGAATAAAAGTTATTAAAGGTGGAAAAACTCTTAGCAGAAACTATCCTGAGGATATAGCATATAATGTAGCAAGAATAGGGAGATATGCTTTGCATAATACAAAGTATACAGACCAGGTTTTAAAATATTATTTGGAAGAAGCGGGCATTCAATTCATTCATGTAAATCAAGGCTATACAAAGTGCTCAATTGCTCCTGTCAGTGATAATAAAGCTTTGACATCGGATTTCTTGATACATGAAAAACTAATATCATACAATATAGACTGCATGTATATAGACCCAAAAGTTGTATATTTAAAAGGATACAACAACGGATTTATAGGAGGCTGTACAGGATTGATTAATGAAAAAATATTTTTGTCAACCGGAAAAATTTTTGATGAAAATATTTCTGTTTCATTAAGAGAATTCATCCAGTCGTCAGGATATATTTATGATGAAGCTTCAAAACAGCAAATTACAGACTTAGGAACGCTGATACCGATAATATAACCTCCCTTGACCGAGAGGAGTGACTAAGTGGAGCTACTATCATTAGAGTTAAATGAAAATGAAAATCATGAAATTTATAATAATATAAGGATTATAACTAACATAGAGGAAAGTGATATAAATATAGAATTATCGTCTACCGATGAAGGAAATATAAAAATAAGATATTTTACGGATAATAAAATAAACAAGAGAGAGTACCTTGAAAAAATAACAGCAAAAATAACCAAGCTTTTGGTTGAATACACTAAGTTAGTAGGTATAAAAATTTTAAAGGAAAATTATTTTTACTTTGACGATGAAGAAGTAAGCACAATAATATCCGATATCGAAGAGGAAATAGACAATGATATTAAAATACACATAATAATTAAAAATAAATTTAAAGAAGTTATAGAAAAGTCCAATTATATAAATTTAAACGGATTTGTAAACTTCAGACTAAAATTTCTAAAGCTTTATGCAGCACAGGTAGTAGAGAAGTGCATTGACTCATATTTAATGAAAAAGGAATACATGGATTTTATAAGTATTATAAAACTGATATCAGATTCGGAAGAAAATCAATATGATATTGTAAATGTAATGTTTAATAATAATAAAATCCAGGTATATGACAAGAATATGCAAAAGCTCAATTATTTTTCAAATGTAGAGCTTTCAACTGAATTGAATACCGAATCAACATACGACGAAACGGTAATAAATATTTTAATGAGTGTGTCACCAAAAAAAATAATATTGCATGATTTAAAGATAGATAAGAAAAATAAAGAAGCATATAATACCGCAGATATAATAAAAAGAATATTTGAAGGTAAAGTTGAAACTTGCAGCGGATGTAAGTATTGTGAGTTTTTATAAAATATATATGAACCGGTGCCAGGCACCCAATTGGGTGCCTGGCACCGGTTTTAATGTGAAACTGATTACTGTGCCATTAATTCAGTCCATCTTTCAGTGTATAATTCTATAAATTCTTTCGGGTCTCTCAACATTTCCATCTTTGCGATATCTTCCTTTGGAATGTTAAAAGCAGGGTTGTTTAAGAGTTCTTCATCAACTTGTTTAATAGCCTCGGTATGTACTGTAGAATACCATACTTCGTCTATGTTTCTTAACGTTGCTTCGGTGGAGCATAAGAAGTTAATAAATTTTTCGGCTAATTCCTGATTTTGGGTAGTCGAAGGAATAACCATGGCATCAATCCAAATATTGCTGCCTTCCTTTGGAATTACAAAATCCAAATTTTCATTTTCAGACATTGCAGCAACCGCTTCACCTGACCAAACAAGCGCCATATCAGCTTCTTCGGTTACCATAATTGCAGGTGAGCCGTCCGTTATATAAGCCATAACGAGAGGTCTTTGCTTAATAAGGAGTTCCTTTGCTTCATCGAGCTCTCCTTCATCAACCGTATTAATTGAATATCCCAATAATTTTAGCGCAGCTGCAAATGAATCTCTTTGCGAATCCATCATAATTATTTTTTGAGCATGATTTTCATCCCATAGCATAGCCCAGCTGTCAGAAGAAGCATCTACTGTTTTTTTATTGTACAATATGCCTAAGGTCCCCCAGAAATACGGAACCGAATATTCGTTATCAGGGTCATATACATGGTTTTTAAAATCTTCGCCGATATATTTATAATTCGGAATATTATCGAAATTTAACTTATTTACCAATTTTTCATTAATCATGCGCTCAATCATATATTCGCTTGAAATAATCAAATCATATTTTGAAGCCCCGGATTTCACCTTTATATACATTTCTTCCGGTGTTGAATACGTGTCATATTTAATTGTAACATCATTGGCTTTTTCAAATTCAGTCAACAAACTTTTGTCAATGTAAATATCATAGTTTAAAATACTCAATGTTTGTTTTTCTTCAGAGCTGCATCCGGTTGCAGCTATTAATATTAAGCTTAAAATTAAAAATGTCAAAATTAATTTTCTTTTCATTCTATACCTCACTTCGATATATTTTTTTGGGTTTATCATGCCCGTTAGTTCTTTTGTTTATCAATATCATTAACA
>DMWH01000015.1:2888-3400 GCA_003483345.1 Clostridiales bacterium
TCAATGGACAATGTAAATGCCATCAAAAATCCCGTAATAATTCCCGGCTTTATTTCAGGAAGTATTACCTTTCTTAGAGCATACATGGGAGTTGCCCCTAAATCCATTGCAGCTTCGGTCATGTGTACATCGAGCTGCTTTAACTTTGGAAGTATTGACAATATTACATAGGGAGTGCTAAACACTATATGAGACAATAGCATTGTCATAAATCCAAAATCCATATTAAATGAAATATATAAAATCATCAGGGATATACCCGTAACAATATCTGGATTTACAACGGGAAGGTAATTAACATTGAGTATTAAGGCTTGTTGTCTGCCCTTCATTGCATTTATTCCTATTGCTGCTATTGTACCCAAAATTGTTGATACTATTGCCGTAATGATTGCTATCGTTATTGTGTAATAAAAAGCCATTCGTATATCGTGGTCATGGAAAAGCTCAATGTACCACTTCAGTGAAAATCCTGTCCAGTTTCCTCTCGATTTTGATTCATTAAAGGAAAA
>DMWH01000015.1:3467-5951 GCA_003483345.1 Clostridiales bacterium
GACATGGATAAAAGAATTATAAGCATCATTACAATGGATATGGCTGAGCCGAAATTCCAGTCTCCGTTTAAAATAAACAATTTTTCCACCAAGTTTCCTATCATCATGCTTTTATTTCCTCCTAAGAGCTGAGGAATGATAAATGTGCTAACTGCAGGCATAAAAACCATTATGATGCCTGAAATTACACCAGGCATGCTTAAGGGGAAAATAACTTTTCTAAAAACTGTTCTTTTGTCTGCTCCCAAATCGTCGGCTGCTTCCAAAAGGGCTTTATCCATTTTACTTAATGCAGTATAAATGGGCAGTATCATAAAGGGAATAAAGTTGTAAACCATACCCATTACGGTAGCTCCCCTTGTATAGAGCATATTAAACCTCGGAAGACCTAAAAAAGCAAAAATGTTATTTAAAATTCCATTGTTTCCAAGTATGGTCATCCAAGCATAAGTTCTAAGGAGCATATTCATCCACATGGGCAAAATACAAAGAAACAACAAAGTATTTCTCTTTGACACATGTGCCCTAGAAATTATTAATGCCGCAGGGTATCCGAGTATCAAACATATTATGGTTGAAATTGCCGCTAAGTAGATGGAGTCCCATAAAATGTTCAAATACATGGGTTGAAAAAATTTCTTGAAATTTTCTAATGTAAAATGAATCGTTGTAAGTCCGTTAGATTCTTTTGTGGTAATGCTGTATAAAAGCACCAAAAATGCCGGTAAAGCAATGAACAAAAATATCCACAAGACATAGGGGTAAGCAAAATATTTTGTTCTGTTTTTCAAAGCTATTCCCCCTTTTCCATTATATGAATATCGTCAGGAGTTAAGGTTAAACCGACAGTTGTTCCTACAGGGGCCATATCGGTTGAATGAACCAAAAACTCAAAATTATTTGCTACTATGTCCATTTCATAATGAACACCTTTAAATGTTACCGACTTTACAATTCCCTCCAGCTTTCCTTCACCGGCAGGAGTTAAATCTAAATCTTCAGGGCGAATAACCACATCAACTTCTTCGCCTCTTCCAAATCCTGAATCGAGACATTCGAATCTCTTTCCTAAAAATTCAACCAAGTAATCATCTATCATAATTCCGTCCAATATATTGCTTTCTCCGATAAAATCTGCCACAAACGCATTTTCAGGCTCATTATATATATCTATGGGAGTACCCATTTGTTGAATAATGCCTTCATTCATGACTATAATCGTGTCTGACATTGTTAAAGCTTCTTCCTGGTCATGAGTTACATAAATAAATGTTATTCCAAGCTGTTTCTGCATTGCTTTGAGCTCATGCTGCATTTCTTTTCTTAATTTTAAATCCAAAGCACCTAAGGGTTCATCGAGCAAAAGTACCTTGGGCTCATTTACCAAAGCTCTTGCTATTGCAATACGCTGCTGCTGTCCTCCGCTTAACTGGTCAATCCTTCTCTTGCCGTAATTTTTTAGATTAAAAAGCTCAAGCATTTTTTCAACCTTTTCGGAAATGGTCTTTTCATCCATTTTCTTTATTCTCAGACCAAATGCTATGTTTTCAAAAACATTTAAATGAGGAAACAAAGCATATTTCTGAAACACGGTGTTCAGCTGTCTTTTAAAAGGAGGAACATCATTGATTAATTTGCCGTCAAAATAAACTTCACCTTCATCAGGAGTTTCAAAGCCTCCTATAATTCTAAGAGTAGTTGTTTTTCCGCAGCCGCTTGGTCCCAAAAAAGTTACGAATTCATTTTCCTTCACGGATAAGGTAATATCGTCAAGAACAATTTCTCCGTCAAATTTTTTGGTAATATTATTTAATTGTATAATTGCATTATTCATTCTTACCTCCTGCTAAAAATACGGCGGAGTACTTACCCATAGTACACGCGCTTTGCTTTTTCCCACATTTTCAATATAATGAGTTTTGTTTGCCTTAATGTAAAAAGACTCTCCCTTTTTAACCTTGTACACTTGATTGCCATAGTTTAAAAGTAAGGAGCCGTTTAAAACATAACCGAACTCTTCGCCTTCATGAGGCTCATCGGTTTTTGTTTTGCTGCCGCTTCCAAGTTCCACCAATATGGGCTCCATTTTATATTTCTGTGCATTTGGAACAATCCAGTTAATAATATAATTGTCCTCTGATTCTTTTACAAATACATCATCTTGTTTAAACACAATTTTACTGTCCACGGCTTCATTGAAAAAGCTTCCTAAATCCGTCCCCAGACACTCCAATATATCCGTAAGAGTTGCTATGGAAGGAGAAGTCAAATCTCTCTCAAGCTGCGAAATATACCCCTTTGTCAATTCGCATCTGTCAGCCAATTCCTGCTGTGTGAGAGAATTGGCAACTCTCAACCTTTTTAAATTTTCTCCAATATTCATATAAACCTCACATTTTTTACTAAACTCAAAGTTTAAAATTACTAAACACTGAAACAGCTTTTATTATACATATCCACACCCCTTCTGTCAATAATAATTTT
>DMWH01000076.1 GCA_003483345.1 Clostridiales bacterium
GAGAAATAAGGGCAATTTTACTTAGAAAGAGAGATAGATAAACAGATTATTAGAATAAGTTTTCTTTTAAAAGCCATAATATTACAAGGAGGGTATTATGGCTGAAAAGAAAGAGAAAAACAAGAAGAACAAGAAGAAAAAAGAACCGACACCAAACGATATAATGAAGATGGAAATAGCAGAAGAGCTTGGACTTACGGATAAAGTTAAAAAGTTCGGCTGGGGAGGATTAACTGCCAAGGAAACAGGCAGAATCGGAGGATTAATGACAGCTAAGAAAAAGAAAAGGAAAAAGTAAAGGAAAAGTAAATGAAAAACAGCTATAAAGAATTTTCTCAAATTTATGATTTACTTATGGATATTGATTACGAAAAGTGGACATCCTTTATAATGAAGAAATTAAAGGGAAAAAGAAAAATCTTGGAAGCTGCCTGCGGCACGGGAAGTATAACAAAGCTTTTAACCGATAACAATTACAAAATAACTGCCTTTGACTTGTCTGAGGACATGCTTATGAGGGCTTACGAAAAGCTGGCTCAAAGTCCGATGGTTCGATTATTGAATCAAAATATGGTTGATTTTGCAATAGATGAAAGATTTGAAGCGGCAATTTGCTGCTGTGACGGTATAAATTACCTCACAAAGGAAGAAGTGAAATCTTTTTTCCAAAGGATTTACCATCATTTAAATGGAGGCTCCAAATTCATTTTTGACATGAGCACAAAATACAAATATGATAAAATGTTTTGTGATACTTATGTTTATGATGACGGAGATATTTTTTATGTTTGGGAAAATGAACTTGTTAATGATGAAAAAATAAATATTGAAATAAACTTTTTTATTAAGGACACAGATAAATATACAAGAATTACTGAAGAACAAACTCAATATATTCATACAGTTGATGAGATAATAGACTTACTTGAGGATGCAGGATTTGAAAATATCGAAATATTTGATGACTACAATGAAAAAGAATATTCTGACACCTCCTTGCGGGCAGTTTTTTCCGCGTGCAAATTTGACAATGAAAGGACATAACAATGGATTACATGATTAGAGCAATGGATAAAAAACAAACTTTTAGACTTTTTATGGTAAGGGCAACAAATACGGTGGAAGAAGCAAGGCAGCACCATAATACGACACCGACAGCTTCTGCTGCTTTAGGCAGGACTCTTATAGCCGGTCTCATGATGGGCTATATGATGAAAAACGAAAAAGACAGATTAACAATTAATATAAACGGTGGAGGTCCCATAGGTACAATTTTGGTTGTTTCGGATAATTCAGGCCATGTTAAGGGGTATGTGGGCAATCCGAATGTTGATTTAGACTTGAAAGAAAACGGTAAATTAAACGTAGGAGGAGCTGTCGGGACTCAAGGCAAGCTCACCGTTATGATGGATATAGGATTGAAGGAGCCCTATGTGGGAAGCACCGATTTGGTAACAGGAGAAATTGGAGAAGACATAGCATTTTATTATTATTTGTCGGAACAGCAAAATACTGCCGTAGCCTTGGGAGTATTAGTGGATATAGATTACAGCATTAAAGCCGCAGGAGGCTTTATGGTTCAAACACTTCCTTTTATTGAGGAAGAAGACCTTGTTAAATTAGAAAATACCCTCAATAATCTAAAATCAATATCAGATTATTTCAATAACGAAAAAGATCTAGAAGTAATTGCAAAAGAAATATTTTCCGATTTTGATATCGAAGTTTTCGATAGAATTCCCGTTTCTTTTAATTGTGACTGCTCCGAGGAAAGAATGGAGCAGGCATTAATTTCATTGGGTAAGAATGAGCTGAAAAAAATAATTGAGGAAGACGGGAAAATAGAAACAGTATGCCATTTCTGCAATAAGAAATATATGTTTGAAGGAGACAAACTAAAAAATATTTTGAAATATATTGAAGAATGATACTGTAAGAAAAGGAGCAACTAATAGAAAAATATTAGCACATTAATAATACTATAAGAAATTGAAATAAATCAAAAATATTTATATAATATAAGTGATTATAAATGAATGAAATTTAATTAATATTAACATACAAGAGGAGGTCAGTATGAAATATTTGGCTAAAGACGACAGTAAATGTATCCAATGCGGGGCTTGCGAAAGCATATGCTCTAAAACATATTTTAAAGAGGATAATCCGGAAAAGTCATGCATACAAATCAAAAAAGAGGACAACCCTGAAATAAATGTTTGCAATCAATGCGGAGAATGCATCGATATTTGTCCTGTTATGGCAATAAAGAGGGACAAGTTAGGGGTGGTTAGAATTGATAAGAAAATTTGCGTCGGTTGTTTTATGTGTGTGGGATTTTGCCCTCTCTTGTCCATGAGGCAGCATGATGATTATATAGAGCCTTTCAAATGTATAGCATGCGGATTATGTGCCAAAGAATGTCCTACAGAGGCAATATATATAGCTGAAAGAAGCGATGAAGAAGCAAGAGAAATGCCGTTAGATAAGGTTTTTAACAGATAGGAGGACAAAATGGATATTATAAAAATGAAAGAAAATCATAAAGTCTTAACCGAATATAAATATGAACCGGGAGAAATAGACAAAGGATATACAAACAGAACACTGTATGTTAATATTTCCGACAATACAATAACCTCTAAGCCGGTAACCGAAATGATGAAAGAAAAATTTGTAGGGGGAAGGGGTTTTGGCTTGTGGTATCTGTGGAATGCAACAAGTCCTGAAACGAAGTGGGATAGCCCGGAAAATGAAATAATTATTGCAGGGGGTCCTGTCTGTGGTATAACTCAATATGCAGGAACAGGAAAATCATTGGTATGCAGCATTTCACCCTTGACTGATATTCCCATAGATTCAAATGTAGGCGGATTTTTCGGACCCCTTTTGAAATTTTCGGGATGGGAC
>DMWH01000106.1 GCA_003483345.1 Clostridiales bacterium
GAAGAATCGTTAAAAGATGCAATTGCAAGGGGTGCTGATAGGGGTATTTTACTTTCAGATAAGCTTTTTGGCGGAGCAGATACAAAGGCTACATCAATTACATTGGCATCAGCAATAATGAAAATGGGGAATGCTGATATTATTTTTGTGGGAGAAAAGACAGTTGACGGTGACACCGGGCAAGTTGGAGCGGAAGTTGCGGAATTTTTAAACATTGCACATATTTCCTATGTTGATGAAATATTGGAAGTAACAGAAGAATATATTAAGGTTGTTTCAGATATACTTGGTGGAAGATTTGTTAAAAAAGCAAAATATCCTGTTCTTATATCAGTTACCAAGAATTTGAATGTGCCGGGGATTCCAACATTTAAAGATAAAATTAAGGCTAGGAAAGCAGAAATACCGGTATGGAGTTTAGAAGATTTAAAAGAATATGTAAAAGCAGAGGATGTAGGATTAAGCGGTTCCCCTACAAAGGTAAAAAAAATAGAGGTTCCTAAAGAGATAACCAGAAAATGCAAAAAAGAAAAAGAGAACATAGAAGCCTTTTTAGACGAAATTATTGTTGAAATAAAAAAACAAAAGGTATTGGAGGCTTAAAAAATGAAAAACTTTTTAATATTTGCTGAACAAAAAAACGGAATAATTCACAATGTCACCTATGAGCTTATTGGAAAGGCTAAAGAATTATTAAACAATAAAGCCGGTGAAATCAGTGTTGTCATATTAGGTGATGAAAATATAGACTTATCTGAACTAGGATACCACGGTGCAAATAAAGTGTATCATATTGAAGGTGAATGCTTTAATAAACCGGATGAACTACTTTATAAAGAAAATATTGTACCTCTTGTTAATGAAATTAAACCGGAAACATTTTTAATCGGAGCAACAAGTTTTGGCAGGTCGCTTGCTCCCAGGATTGCTGCTTCGTTAAAAACCGGTCTTACTGCAGACTGCACGGAATTGAAATTAGACGAGAATGGAGACCTTATCCAAATAAGACCAGCTTTCAGCGATAATATATTAGCACATATTAAGACTACAACAAAACCTCAAATGGCTACCATACGATATAAGGAATTTAACAAGGCACAAAGAGATGAAAAACTATATACTGAAATAATAAAAATTAATGCATATAAAACAACAAATGACTTATTAGAAATACTTGAAGAAATTGAATCAAAGGAATTTGATATATCAGATGCTCAGGTAGTGGTATCAGCGGGCAAAGGATTTAAAAATAAGGAAGACCTAAGTCTGGTGTATGAACTTGCTTCTTTAATTGGCGGAGAAGTTGGTGCATCAAGAAAAATTGTTGATGAAGGATATATAGGTAAAGGTCATCAGATTGGATACAGCGGGAATAGAGTAAAGGCAAAAATATATATAGCTTGTGGAATTTCCGGTGCTCCTCAACATTTAGCCGGCATGAAGGAATCTGATATTATAATAGCAATAAATTCTGACCCGTCTGCGCCTATATTTAATGTAGCAGATTATGGAATAGTCGGCGATGTGTATAAAGTAATACCTATGTTTATTGAAAAATTAAAAAATTCTTAGGGGTGATATTATGGATAGTAAAATAATTGATAAATTGATAGAAATAGTCGGAAGTGACTATGTTATTTATGATAAAGAAAATGTTGCTGCATATTTGTATGATGAAACTGAACCTAAGATAAGACCTAAGGCAAATGAGGAATGCCTAGTAGTTAAACCAAAAAATTCTCAAGAAATATCCGAGATATTAAAGCTGGCGAACCAAGATTTAGTAGCGGTTGTCGCAAGAGGGGGAGGAACAGGTCTTTGCGGTGCGGCAATTCCTATAGAGCCGAGCATCATTTTGTCAATGGAAAGATTTAAGGAAATAATTGAACTTGATGAAAAGAATTTTATTATTACCCTTGAATCCGGGGTTACATTAGGCGAGATGAACGATTTTCTTAAAAAGAATGATTCTTTATATTTCCCATGCCATCCCGGAGATGAAAGTGCTCAAATGGGAGGGCTTGTAGTAGAAAATGCAGGGGGAGCAAGGGCTGTTAAGCATGGTGTTATGAGAAATCATGTTAAAGGTCTTGAAGTAGTGCTTCCTACCGGAGAAATAGTAACATTTGGCGGCAAACTGTCTAAGAATAATGCAGGATACGATATAATGCAGCTTATAATAGGCAGCGAAGGAACCCTTGGCATAGTTACTAAAGTAATGTTAAAACTTTATCCGGAAGCAAAATACAGCGGAACGTTGTTAGTATCATTTGATAACTGTGACCAGGCTACAGAAGCATCCATACAAGTGTTAAAGGCAGGAATAATCCCTTTGTCTATAGAATATTTAGACAGAACTATTGCATTATGCGCAGCGGAACATTTAGGAGAAGAATGGCCTCTGAAAGAGGGCAGTGTTGACTTAATGTTTATTCTGGCAGAGAATAATGAGGACAGTCTTTATAGCATAAGTAGCGAAATTGAAGAAATATGCAGCCATGCAGGAGCTTTAGAAGTATTAATAGCTGATAATGAGAAAGACCAAGCAAGAATTTTAAATATTAGGAGTAATACATATACTTCAACAAAAAACATTCTTGCCGATTCTCTTGACATCTCAGTTCCTCCCGCATTTATGCCTGAGCTTATGAGAAACTTTAGGAATATAGGTGCTAAATATAATGCTGTTATAGATACGGTAGGTCATATAGGCGATGGAAATGTTCATAATAATATTTACTTAATAGATGGGAAATTGCCTTCATATTATGAAGAGATGAAAGAAGAACTCTATAAAATGGCAGTAGCAGTAGGGGGGACAATAACAGGAGAACACGGTATAGGAAAAACAAGAAGAAAAAATCTTCCTCTACAGTTTAACGATATTCAAATAAGCTTAATGAGAGGGATTAAAAAATTGTTTGACCCTAATAATATACTTAATCCGAAAACAGGCATTTATTGATATTTTAATTATCAAACATTAAGTTGCGATAATGATAATATAGTTAGGAATTTATAATTACCAAGGAGGGAAAATGAAGATAGATGATTTTGTCTTGGAAAACTGGTTAAACCCTGCATGCGACAGCGAAAAAAACAAAATATATCTAGGCGGAAGCTGTGTTCTTCCCTTTACAGTGGAAGAATTATTTGAATTAACCGGCGAAAGCATGGAAGATTTTGTGGAAGAATTAAAGAACATGAACTTAGGTTATGGAAATTTTGAAGGTACACCGAGAACCCGTAAGGCAATAGCAAATCTCTACAAGAATGTTGACCCGGAAGATGTTATTTTAGTGCATGGGGGAACAGGTGCTA
Organism: Clostridiales bacterium; assembly: GCA_003483345.1. Lineage (GTDB taxonomy): Bacteria > Bacillota > Clostridia > Tissierellales > Sedimentibacteraceae > Sedimentibacter. The sequence goes on from DMWH01000106.1 coordinate 3,322, forward strand.
ACAACACGGTAGTACTTACTTTAATTGAAGAAACCGACAATGTAATATCAATAATGCCTAACTATCAGCAGTTTTATTCAATTCCAAAATCAATAGGTGCAAAAGTCCGCCAGATTCATCTAAAGCCTGAAGCAGGATACAAACTGGACCTTGATGAATTGAGAAAAGCTGTAGATAATGATACTAAAGCTATTCTTTTCACAAATCCAAACAATCCCACAGGTTCTCTTTTGGAATTAGAAGAGATGATGGAACTTGTGGAAACAGCAAAAGCTGTAGATGCCTGGGTAATCTGCGATGAAATGTACAGAGGTCTAAAGGAAGAGTATATGCCTTCATTTGCAGACATTTATGAGAAGGCAATCGTAACCTGCAGCTCATCCAAAATTTATTCCATGGCAGGAACAAGGGTAGGCTGGATTATATGCAAAGACCCGGAAACAAGAAAAGAATTGTTTAACCGCAGATCATATGATTCCATTTGCGGCGGTGTATTTGATGAATGGATTTTTGCAATTGCCCTTGAACATGCAGATAAAATTTTTGCAAGGAGCAGAAAAATAGTTAATGAAAACAAGGCAAAGGTTGATAAATGGCTGGAAGGACATAAATACCTGCACCAGTATGCGGATGCATACGGTACTACTTATCTGATTCACTATGACTTGGATGTTGAAGCGGAAAAATTTTGTGAAGACTTGCTTGTCCAAAAGGGAGTTTTAGTATGCCACGGTGATTGTTTCTTTATACCCCGTACATTCCGTTTTTCACTTTCACATGCCACCGAGCTTGAAGAAGGTATGAAGCTTATTGATGAATATATTGAAGAATTAGTTGCTCAGGGAAAAGCTGTTACGCATACGAGAGACGATTAGAGAATATAAAATAAAATTATTATATTAAGTTAATCAAAAATTCAAAAACTTTAATACATTTATATGATAATAAAAAATAAGGAGATGAATTATGGCAGTAAATTTAAAAGGAAGAAGTTTTTTGACATTGATGGATTTTACACCGGAAGAAATC
>DMWH01000131.1:0-388 GCA_003483345.1 Clostridiales bacterium
GATACTATTAAAAAGTATAGCTTGCTTATTAAAGGAATAGAAGAAAATAGATAAAAATTATGTCGAAAATGTTTGCATAAGTTAATATATTGTGATATTATTAAATAAATCAATAAAATATAACTTCAACCGATAATGGCAAAACTAACGAAAGTTAGTGACGCAAAGCTACAGGGCCTTTAAAATGGCAGCCAGCTTCCGAAGGAAGTTTTTTACGTTCCTTCTTTATGGTTGAAAAGGAGGGTAAAATGAAAAAAAGAATTAAAAAAGCTTTATTATTGGTTTTAATCATGATTACAGTTTTGGCTTTATTTGCACAATCAGCGTTTGCAATAAGTCAAAAACTATTGGACGAAATTGATAAAACCAATGAACAAATTTTCAAAGA
>DMWH01000131.1:453-3670 GCA_003483345.1 Clostridiales bacterium
AAAGAAGGCGTTACACTTGAAAAGACATACACAGAAGTTGAAATTTATGACAGAGTAGTAACGGTAGACCCATTTTACGCACACTGATTATGGTCGGGAATGCTGATTGCATTCCCGAAATTTTAAAACTTACTTTATTGAGGCAATATGACCGGCACAGGAGCAGAGTATATGGACGGATTATTTATTTATAAAGATAAAGATTACATTGATCAAGTTATAGGTACTTCTACTTTAAGTTTACTAGCCAAAAAGGATAATTTTGAAATTATGCTGTATGAAATAAAAGCCGATAGGCCTAACAGCATAACTCCCGGTGATTCGTCAGATTTAATGGAATTTTACTATATTGTAGAGGGAGCTCTTGAAATTGAAGACGGCAATACTTTGGTTAAGCTTGAAAAAGGTGATTATTTTTACGTAAGCAACATAAAAGAAACAGTACCGGTTAGAACTATAGAAGATACAAAGATGTTATATATTTCTTCCCAGCCTGTTTACAATTTATTATATACATACACCGGCGATCTTCGTAACCTTTTGGACAAATCTGAGCAAAAAGACAAATATACTCATAATCACAGCAACCGAGTACAGGATTTATCGGTTAAAATTGCCCACAGACTTGGTCTTTCAAGTGAAATTAATTATACCATGGCTTTAGCCTCATTGTTTCATGATATCGGGAAGTTCTTTATTCCTGATGAAATACTTAATAAGCCGTCTAAGTTAAGCGACGAGGAATTAAATTATATAAAAATGCACAGCACATATAGCTCTGAGCTTCTTAAAGGAAAGTTTATAGAAGACATATCTCAGATTGTAGAGCAGCACCACGAAAGGCTTGACGGTTCCGGATACCCCAAAGGTTTAAAGGGTAATCAAATACGCATTGAAGCAAGAATTATAGGAGTGGCGGATTCATATGATGCCATGACAACAAACAGAGCTTATCGCAGTGCAATGACTCCAAAAGAAGCAATTGAAGAATTAAAAAGTTTGGCCGGTAAAACATACGACAAAAATGTAGTCATTGCTTTGGAGCAAGTATTAATAGATGAAGGGACTTTATAGAACAACATAGTAATATAATAGATAGGGTATACAAACAGCATCTGTCTTGATTTAGACAGATGCTGTTTATCAGTTAAAAGCGTCGACTGCAGCAGCGGCGGTCATCTTCAGCAGCTTCTAATAATTCAAGTAAGCATTCAAATACACAGTCGCAGTCGCATCTTCTGCGGGAATCAAATCCTACGTCAGGACTTACGAAATTACGACGGCGGCAGCGCCTGTCTTCAAAAGCATCTTCCAGCAATTCAAACAAGCATTCAAATACACATTCACATCTTCTGCCAAAATCTCCGGCAATATCGTCTTTGCGTCTTCTGCCGAAATCGCCTGCTACATCAAAATCATCTCTACAGCTCATAAAAAACACCTTTTCATTAAAATTTAGGGCCAAGCCCATTAATATACTATTCTTTTAATGAAAAAGTGTGATAACTTGTCTACGTTTTTTTTGCGCTAATTACATGTAATAGTTGTATAATTTTTATTTACGTTCAGTATTATACCGTTATTTTCTTGCAAAGGGGTCTGTTAATATCTCGTAGCCTCCAGTAGCAGCAATCGTTATTAGTATTGCATTTATAATTGTCATTACTATACCTTGCGCATTTCCTCCCTGACGTGCAAACAAAAATGTAAGAATTAATGCTATTATAAAGCTGTAAACTCTCACATACGAATCACCAAATTTCTTTTTCACAAGAAATTTCGTGAATTGTACTATCAGCATTGTAGTTGCCGTAAGACCTGCAAAAGTAGTCAAGACATCCAAAGTCATAAAATCATTAAACATATATCCACCTCTTTTCATTTTTAGTAGATTATATGCATCATTATCAAGAATATGAAGGGACAAGGAGCTACTTGCAAGGCCAGACCAACCTTATTCCGGTTTTTTAATATTTTCGGTTTGTGAAATAAGCATTCCTGCAAGCATAAGAGCACATCCTAAATATCCTCTTAAAGACATTGTTTCANNAATATTCCTCCTATTGCTGCAAACACAGCTTCCATACTTAAAGCAATGGCTGCATGAGAGGGCTTGGCATATCTTTGTCCCACAGCCTGCAATGTGTAAGCAACACCTGCGGACATTACACCACCGTATAATAACGGAACGATGGCATTAACAACTCCGCTCATACTTATATCTTCAAAAATAAAAGCAGTTATTAAGCTTAAAACTGAACATGTAGCAAATTGAGTACTGGATAATTTTATTGCATCCACATTCTTAACGAATTTATCAATTAATTGAATGTGGACTGCCCAGAATAATGCTCCTATAACTTGAAGCAGGTCACCGAATTCAATTGTAAAACCTTCATTTATGCTTAAGAAATAAAGTCCGACAGCTGCCGTTATTGCACCAAGCCAAGTGGTGGAATGGGTTTTTTGCTTTAAAAATATTCCTAATATAGGCACCAATACTATGTATAAACTTGTAATAAACCCCGCTTTTGCCGCAGTGGTATAAATAAGTCCCACTTGCTGGAGAGATGCTGCAATATACAATATACATCCTGCTATCACTCCTGATTTTATTGTTGTTTTAATGTCTGCATCTACTCTTTCAGCTGAATTTTCCGACTTAAATTTTTTGTCAAAAAAATAAATTACAGGCAGCAGTGAAATACTTCCCAAGGCAAATCTTATACCGTTAAAAGTAAATGCACCCAGAAAGCCCATACCCACACGTTGTGCAACAAATGCAAATCCCCAAATAGCTGCAGTAAGCAGCAAAATAAATACTGACTTAATCTCTTTTGTTACCATAATAACTCCCCTTCTTAGTAATAACAACATATTAACACAAAAAACAAATAATTAAAACAGTAATTTTTATCTGCGAGATTGCAGCATCCTAGTGAAGAATCTCATGAATATCGCTCAATTATTATTCCATTAGCAAGTAACACATGCTTCTCAGTTTTTTAACTGCTTTGCTTTTAATATTTATAACTGAGCGATATTCTAAACTTAATTCTTCAGAAATTTCTTGTATTGAAAATCCTTGAAAGTAAAACAAGTTTAATACTCTTTGTTCTTTTTCAGAAAGCTCATTCATGCATTTATAGAGTGATGCTTTCTGTTCTTTGAGTATTACTGTTGATATTTGAGACGGACTATCGCTTTTAAATTCCTT
>DMWH01000056.1:0-539 GCA_003483345.1 Clostridiales bacterium
CCATTTTCATTGCTTCCCATATAAGTTATTGTATCTTCACTTTTTGTCTCATAAGATTCTTGAGTGAATTCCCCCTTAACTTTTTGGTAATAATCCATAAAGTCATTTTCTTTAACATCTTCGATTATTACCAGCAAATATGCTTCACTATTCATCACACTTACTATATTCCCCTTTTTAAACTCAGGAATCTTATCGGAAATTCCGGAATCAGGCCATTCTGTGGAGCCAAATGTAACATCGCCTTCTTCAGTCTTTATTGTAACTTCTTCGCCGTCTATGTTTACATCCGCACCTCCCATAGCCTGTTCCATAACCTTTTCTGCAATTTTCTCTTCTATTTTTGCCCTGCAACCGGTGAGAATTATCAACAAAATAATTATTATGAAAATATAAGATGTCTTTTTCATATTCCTTCCCCCTTTGATTTTGTTATCATTATATAGTTTTTTATAATAATTGTAATCACCCTGAGGGTGATATTTTTAAAAAAATCAGTATGAAATAAGGGTTAATTAAATGGATTTTTACTTGGAAGT
>DMWH01000056.1:555-4003 GCA_003483345.1 Clostridiales bacterium
CTAAGCGCAAAAAATCCCGTAACAATTAATTTATGGCATAATTACGGAGGTCTATTGAAGGATACAATGGACCTTCTAATAGATGAATTCAATGATACTGTAGGAAGAGAAAAGGGCATTATTATAAATGTAACTTCACTCACAGGCTCGGCAACAATAGCGGAAAAATTAAAAATGGCAGTAAACGACGAACCCGGTGCACCTGAACTGCCTGATATTACAACCTTATACCCAAATACTGCATATATGTTGGCAGAAAAAGGATTGTTGGTTGATATTGAATCGCTTTTTACCAAAGAAGAATTGTCATTATTTATTCCTGAATTTATAGAAGAAGGAAGGCTTCTCGACGGGAAAATTTATGTGCTGCCTACTGGTAAATCTACGGAAGTTATGTTTTTAAACACAACAATATTCAATAAATTTATGAAAGAAACAAATGTGAGCTACAATGACCTGTACACATTCGAAGGACTTATAGATATTGCTGAAAAATATTATAAATGGACTGATAGCCAAACACCTGACATTGATAATGACGGTAAAGCTTTCATATGTTATGACTCTGTTTTTAACATGGCTCAAACAATATACAAGCAATCCGGCGATGAGCTGATTGTCGATGGAAGCTTGAATTTATCTTCTGATGCGTTTAAAGATGTCTGGAAATACACTTTTGAGCCTGCCGTAAAAGGTTATTTGGCCATCTATGACGGATATGGTTCAGACCTTATTAAGACCGGCAGAGTTGTTGCAAGCATTGGATCTACTGCCGGGGTTCTTTTTTACTCCGATATAGTTACATATGAAGACAATATAACCGAGCCGGCAGAGTTTTTGATTTTGCCCTATCCGGCTATTGACGGCGGGAAAAAGGTTGCAATTCAACGAGGCGGTGGTATGTGCATCATAAAATCCAATGAAGCAAAAGAATATGCTGCAGGAATTTTTCTTAAATGGTTCACCGCACCCGAGCAAAATCTAAAATTTGTATCATCTACAGGATATGTTCCCGTAACGCAAAAGGCATTTGAAATGACTGTTGATAATGGAGATAACATAGACGACAAAATTATGAAACTTCAAAAAACCACAAAGGAAATGGCTGAACAATATACTTTCTTTTATACTCCCGTAATAGAAAATTTCGATGAACTGCAAGAAAATTACGATAATAATATAAAGGCCTATGCCTTAGAATGTAAAAATGATTATTTCAATTTATTGAGCAATATGAATGAGACTGATGCATTTAATGCGGCTACTGAGAACAGATATGAAGAATTTACCGGGCAGAGGTGAGAAGTTTGGCTGTAAAAGATAGAATTAAATACACCTTGCGCCTAAGATTGTTTTTGTTTTTAGTAGTTCTTGTAATAACCATATTGTTAGGCGCTTTGATAATACTGTTTGTATCAGGCAACATTACAGCAGGATTAAAAGAAAATGAAAACTTTATAAAAAATGAACATTCACGAATTTTAAAAAATACTGTCGGGTTTTATGACAATCTTGCCGCTGAGGCCGTAGCCTTTTCACGCTCTATATCCATGAGTATAGAGAGCCATTTGAGGGATAAAGACCTTACTGTTGATGACCTGAACAACAATCCGGAGCTTTTGAAGGAAATATTATCCGATGAGCTTCATCAGATAATCTTTTATTTGCAAAAATCCAAAAGCAGCGGCGCTTTTATAATTTTGGATGCNNAATATGGAGCCGAATATAGTCAGTTCGTCAAGCCCTACAATTTATGTATTGAGGGGTATGGCTGATATTGCATATAAAAATTCCCTGCCCCTTCATCCTCAATGGAGAATGGAATTCAATGTAGCAGATGCGCCCTATTATAATTTACCCATGGATAAAGCGAACAAGGATACCTCTTTATCAAATCTTTATTATTGGAGCGAAGCATTTACATTCCCAAAAACAAATGAAAAAATAATGATGTGTTCTGTTCCTCTGATTGATATTGAAGGAAATGTTTTTGGTGTATGCGGTTTTGATGTGAGCTACATGCTTTTTAAGCTTTTAAATATGCCTGACAACAGTAGATATGAAAGAATTTTTTGTTTGATTTCCCCGATTGAAAATAATATTTTAAAAACAGACGGCTCATTGTTTTCAGGGGGATATTCGGCAAGGAGTTTAATTAACAACAATGATTTGAAAATTTCTTCCGGAAAAAGGTCTCTATATATTTATGAAAACAATGGAAATAATTTTATAGGTTATCATGAATTATTGAAACTCTACCCTGAAAATTCATCTTTTGCCGATAATGAATGGGCTTTGGCACTGTTAATTCCGCAAGAAGATATAAGCAGTGTCATAGTAAGTACAAATTTAAAATTCATATATATAAGCGCCTTTCTAATGATACTGGGAATTATTATCTCGTATATTTTGAGCAAATATTATATTTTACCAATATCAAAAGGGTTTGACATAATTAAAAACAACCCAAAAGAAAAAGTAAAAACAAATATTTTTGAGATTGACGAATTAATAGAATTTCTTTCAAGCAAAACAGAAATTGAAAAAGGGACAGACTCCAGCTCCATAATCCTCAAAGAATTTCTGAAAAATATAAAGACTCTCACCCCTGCTGAATACTCTGTTTTCAGTTTGTATGCCAGACAATACAACGCTAAGGAAATTGCAGAGAGTTTATGTTTAAGCATCAATACAATTAAAACTCATACAAAACGAATATATTCAAAGCTAAATATTAATTCAAAAGAAGAATTAATTCTTTATGTTGAAATGCTTAGGGAATCCGGAATGAATATCAAGTGATTGTCCCTCCGCCTATTACTATATCTCCGTCATAAAAAACAACTGCCTGACCGGGTGTTATTGCACGCTGCTTGTGAATAAATTCGACGATAATGCTGTCTTCACCGTCAGGATGGATTAATGCTTCAGTTTCTTTCTGACTGTATCTTGTTTTAACGGTTGCTTTCATGGTAGAGGTAAGTTTTTCAACAGCTATCATATTTAGCTCGGTAGCTTTCAATGTTTTTGAATAAAGCTCTTCTTCGCTTCCAATGGTAACCGTATTAAGTTCTTTATTTTTATCGATTACGTAGACCGGCTTTCCCAATGCAATTCCAAGTCCTTTGCGCTGTCCCACGGTATAATGGATAATTCCTTTGTGCTCACCGATTATATTTCCTTCAGTATCTACAAAATTACCTTTTTTTGATTCTACACCCATCTGATTTTCCAGAAACCCTGCATAGTCACCGTCTCTCACAAAGCAAATATCCTGGCTGTCAGGCTTTCTTGCATTTATTAAATCTCTTTCTTCAGCTATTTTTCTGACATCAGCTTTTAACATTCCACCCAATGGGAAAAGTGTTCTTGACAAATCATGCTGGGTCAGCACATAAAGTACATAGCTTTGGTCCTTTGACAAGTCCACAGCCCTTTTTAATAAGTA
>DMWH01000105.1 GCA_003483345.1 Clostridiales bacterium
GGACTTGAAGTTATAAAAACATTTGATTACAACAACAATCATTATTATGAGTTGGGGTATGATATGAGAAAGAAAACACCGGGAGCGAATTTGTATAAATAAAAATATAGCAAAATAGTTAATCTAATAAAAAAAATTATTGTGTGTACTGATTATAGGACAACCAATGTGATATGTTAAATTTATAAATATATTATAATTCAAATTACGTCAGGCTGTACCTAACTCATATGGATAAATTGGAACTTAAGACAATTAAGTATTTTGATTTTAATAGCAATCAATATTATGAGTTAGTGGTATGATAACAAGAAAATCAAATATAAAGAAAAGAAGTAGTATGATAATAAAACGTAAGTATTCTAATTTAGTTCTATTATTAATAAAAAATAAGATATAAATTTACATTCTAAATTTAGTTCTATTACCATACACTTATTGTTATTTAATATATAGCATAAAGCAGTAAAAAGGTAAATGTAAAAAAATGTAAATTTATTTAAAATAATTATTGACAAAACGTTTTACTTATTATATGATTGTTTTAAACATAAGATATAATGGTAAAGGGGGTGAACGGATGAGAATATCTGCAGTGTTTTCATTGGAACAAAATAGTATCGATAAGGACAAGAACAGAATATTTATCTCTATTTTAAAAAACATCTTGGAAAGCTATGATGTAAATGTATATAAGAAATTCTTTGAAAGCGGACCAGTAAGAAAGTCATATTGTTTTGCATTATATATGAAGGATGCAGAATTTACCAGAGACAAAATAATAATACCATATAAAAAGATAGTTTTGAAACTATCAACAGCCGATTTAGAAGATGCTATTCATATATATAATGCTTTTTTGCAGAATATAAGAAGAACATTCAAGATCAGGGAAAATGAATTAAAACTTGATAAGATTAGCATTGAGAGGGAAAAGAAAATTTATGATGATAATGTTATCTTCATATCTTTATCGCCTATATTAATCAGGGAACATGAAGGTGATAATAAAAAGACTTGGTATCATACTCTCAATGATGAAAAAGGAAGGATGTTATTTTTGAACAATTTAAAAATCCAACTGTTAGAAGAGTTTGGTCGAGACCGTATTCTTGATATTGAAGAAGTAAAAGTCAATGTTTTATCTAATAAAAATGTTAAGGTAAAAAATTATTCTATTGAAGTAGCGGGAAATCTATGTACATTTGAAATGCATGCAAAGTCCTACATATTAGAGCATGTTTATAAAGCCGGAATTGGTAGCCAAAAAAGCACTGGTTTTGGTATGTTAGATTTGTTATAGGAGGTGATGCTGTGAGTGAAAAGGTTAGACTATATCTGGATGATTGGCTGTTTAACAGCGGTCTTGTGGGTTTTTATAATATTTTAAAAAAATCTGAAGATACGATAACTGTTGGAGAAAATTATTTAGAGTTTAATATTGAAGCGTTAAATAATTTTGATGAGAAATATTTTGAATATTTTATTTCTGCTTATGAAAAGAATACTTCCTGGTATAAGATTGTTTCTTATGAAGATGTAATTAATCATTATAAACAAAATAATTTTGAAGAGTTTAACAAAAAGGACATCGATAATTTAAATAAATACATTAATGATGTGAAAAAATTCATTAAGAGCAACAGTTATCAAGCAGTTTTTGAGTTTTTAGGTTTGCAAAAAGATATATCTTCTTTAGAAAAGCAATTAACTGCAATTAAGTTAAAAGATGGACAAGATACAANNATATATACCATAATTAATAATGGATGGAACGGTGTATGTTTTTTAAATCCACAAACAAAAGAGAAGGATATGTATAAGGATTATGAAAATTATTTTGTAAAGCCTGCTTTTGAATATTTTAACGAAGACAAGTCAACGTATAAATATGAATGCTTTTCATGCGATAGTAAAATGAAAAATATGAAAGACAATCTTGGTTTTTTGAATTCTATCGGGTTTGATGTAAATAAAAAGTCATCTCATGTTTGGAATTTTAATAATGATGTGGCTGTTTGTCCTTTATGTAAATTAATATACTCCTGTGTGCCGGCCGGATTCTCTTATGCTATTGACAGCGGTATATACGTTAATGACAACTTTTCTATGCAAAATGCAATTGACGTTAACAATAAGATTAAGAAGGAAATTCTAAAAACAAATGAAAACAAAAGGGCCCTGACATATAGAGCATTAGTTGAGTCTATAAAAGAGCAATTTAGTATGAGTGCAAAGTATGAATTATCTGATGTTCAGGTAGTCAGATATGTGAATGAAGGATACAGATTTAATATTTTAACAAGAAATATTTTGGAATTGGTTTATGAATGTAGGGAAGAATTAAATAGTTTAATATCTTGTTGGTATAAAGAAATCAAAACGTATTTTAATATTTATGATATGGTTCTGGACAATTTGTTTAACAGTCAAAATTTATATTTGCTGATACACAAAATGCTTCTGTATAAATTATCGGATTTCAATAATTGTTATTATAATTGGATGCAAACAGTTAACGTAATGGAAATAAATTTTAAGTTTATGAGGAGGTTAGGATATATGGAAAGTTGCAAAAACGATATTGTAACTATCAGTAACAAGAGCGGATATTTTCTGCGGGAAGCTTATAAACAAAAGGACCCCAACACTTCGAAATTAAGCGGAATATCTTATCGTTTATTGAATGCATTAAAGGTAAATGACAAGGACATGTTTATGGATACAATACTAAACTGCTACTTATATGTAAAAAAGTCAGTGCCGCCAGTATTGTTGGAAATTTTAAAAGATGAAGAAGATGTTTTTAAAACCGTAGGTTATGCGTTTGTCAGCGGTTTAATAGAAGGTCAAGATATACAAAATAAGAAGATGGAGGGATAATATGTCAAATTTAAAACCGAAAGGATTAACGATTTCCATTATATTTGAAGCAGAAAGCGCAAATTATGGTGAAGGAGTTGGAAATGTAGCTTCACTAAAAAAGATATCAAGAGGCAAGGGAAATCAATACACTTACATCTCAAGGCAAGCAATAAGATATAATATTGGCGAACAACTTGGAGAAGAGTATGCACCTGTTAAAGCTGAAGGAAGTGGAGAGAAGAAGGTGATTCAGTTTGATGAAAGTGCAACAATATACAAATATCCGGAAATTGATTTCTTTGGATATATGAAAACAGAAAAAGGCACCGGTGGTAAAAAACGTTCGGCAAAGGTAAGGTTATCAAATGCAATTTCTCTCGAACCATATAAAGGTGATTTAGATTTTTTAACAAACAAAGGATTAGCTGACAGGCTTAAAGAAGACATGAATATAGCTCAGGCAGAAATACACAAGTCTTATTATCGATATACAATTGTTGCCGACTTAGAACAAATAGGAATTGATGAAGAATACAAAATAGAATTAGCAAATGAAGAAAAGGCCAGAAGGGTAAAAAAACTTTTAGACACCGTTGCTTTTCTATATAGGGATATTAGAGGAAGAAGAGAAGATCTGAAGCCGCTATTTGCAATTGGAGGAGTATATGACATAAAGAATCCTGTATTTCAAAATGTACTTGATGTTAAGGAAAATAGACTAATAGTTGAACAAATAAAAGGTGTTTTATTCGATAATATAGCAGAGGATACTCAATGCGGATTGGTGGAAGGAAAATTTGATAATGACAATGAAATAAAAGCAAAACTAAAAGCTATGACTATGCCTGAGTTTTTCAATAAGCTTAAATCTAAGGTAGATGATTATTATGAAGGCAATTAGAGTAAAGCTGCATCAAGAGTTAGTAAATTATAAAAAACCTAACAGTTTTCAACTAAAGGAAACATACCCGTTACCTCCGTATTCAACAGTTATAGGTATGGTGCATACTTTGTGCGGTTTTAAAGAGTATAAGGACATGAAAATTAGTGTGATTGGAAAATACAACTCTAAAGTTAACGATCTTTATACACGGTATGAATTCAAAAGTGGAATGACCTATGAAAGTGAAAGGCATCAATTAAAGGCTGGTACATACGGAATTAGCAGGGGTATTTCAACTATTGAATTGTTAGTTGATGTAGAACTTTTGTTACATATAATTCCGACAGACCAAACTCTTGTTGAAGTAATTGAAAAAGCATTTCTGTTTCCTATTGAATATCCTTCATTAGGAAGAAGAGAGGATATAGCAACAATTAATCAGGTTAAGGTTGTTGAAGTAATATCTGATAGGATTATGGATACAATTGATATGCTTGAAGATTATAGTGCTTATATTCCTATTAAAGAGATAGAGAAGATTAGGTTAAAAGACAAGGAAGAAGGAGTCAGTATATCCGGCACAAGGTACAGACTGAATAAAAACTATGAATTATTCAATATAGGGACTAAAAATAAGCCTAAATATATTAGGAAGTGGAACAAGATAGATGTTGTATATGGTGGCAATATATCCGTTTTGAGAAAGAAAATTGTTTCAATGGATGAAGATCAAAATATATTATTCGCAATTTGATGGGGGTGTAGCCATGAAAGAATTTTTGGCCAAAACATATCCAAGTGAAACGATACAGGAACATACAAATAATTTACTTAAAAATTATGAATTATTAAAAACGACATATCCTAATCTAAATATAGATTGGGATATGTTGTATATGGCTTGCCTGTATCACGACTTGGGAAAAATAAATAGGAAGTTTCAAGACAGGTTAAAATATGGCAAAAAAGACGATTCGGAAATACCACATGGCATATTAAGCTTAGCATTTATTGATTATGAACAATTAGAGGATAAGGGATATAGCAATGAAGATATCTCCGTTCTGTTTAATGCAGTAGGTTATCACCATGATAGGGAAATTAATTTTAGTCTAAGCGATGTTAAGGAAGAAATCGCTTACTTAAAGAAAGAATACTTAGATTTTAAGTGGGATAAAATAGAGGGGATAAAAGTAAAAAACTCGATAGAACCCGATTTTTTTGTATTGAAAGATAGGATATACAGGAAAAGAGATGGAGAAGAAAAGTTTTTTAAATATGTAATGCTTATGGGGCTTCTTAATAGAATTGACTATGCTTCCAGTGCTCACTTGCCCGTAGAAATTAAAAATGACTTTTTAGTTGAATGTATGGAAAATCTTCTTAATCACTGGAAAAAAGAAAGGCCGGATGCTAAATGGAATAAGTTGCAAGAATTTATGATTAAAAATAGAAATCAAAATACTATAGTTGTAGCCCAAACCGGTATGGGTAAGACTGAGGCAGGCTTGCTATGGATTGGAAACAACAAAGGATTTTTTACACTGCCCCTTAAAACCGCTATAAATTCAATATATGAAAGGATTATCAATAATATTGTTAAAGAAGGCTTTAAGAATAAAGTAGGGCTTCTTCATTCTGGAGTAATGAGTATATATCTTAATACTAAAAAGGGAAAAGATGAAGAGATAGACGTGTCTGAATACTACAATATAACAAAACAGTTATCTTTGCCACTGACAATTTGTACAATGGATCAAATATTTGATTTTGTCTATAGGTATAAAGGATTTGAGCGTAAACTTGCTACATTATCATATTCTAAGGTTGTTATAGATGAAATACAGATGTATTCTCCGTTGTTATTGTCATATTTGATTGTAGGCATAAAGTATATTACTAAAATGGGTGGAAAATTCTCAATTCTGACTGCAACTCTTCCAAAGTTTATTGTTGAAATATTAGAAAATAAAAAGATAGAATTTGTATATCCTGAAGAAGGACCTTTCATTGATACTACAATGAATCGTCACAGTATAAAAGTTATTAAGGATGCAGTAAACTGTGAGTATATTGAAAAGTTATACGATAACAATAAAATATTAGTAATTTGTAATACAGTTAAAAAGGCTCAAGAAATATATAAATCTCTTCAAGCAAACCAAGTTCAAAATATAAACCTATTGCACTCAAGGTTTATATTGAATGATAGAAGAGGCAAAGAGAAAAGAATAAAGGAACTTGGTGATAAAAAATCCACAGGTTCTGGTTTGTGGATTTCTACTCAAATAGTTGAAGCTTCTTTAGATATTGATTTTGATGTTTTGATAACTGAACTATCAGATCTGGCAGGATTATTTCAAAGGATGGGAAGGTGTTACAGAAATCGAGGGATAGATCATGACACATATAACTGTCATGTATTTATTGGTACTAATGATAAAAAGTGTAGTGGCGTGGGCAGCATCATAGATAAAGATATATATGAGTTGTCAAGAAAATGTATAATTAATAAAAATGGTATATTTACTGAACAAGAAAAGATGAATATGGTAAATGAGGTATATTCAATGAATAAATTGAAGGATACCAATTATTACAGAGAATTAATAAATAATATAGAATATCTGGAACAAATAGAGGATTTTGAAAAAGAAAAAGCAGATGTGCAAAAAATGTTCAGAAATATCGATAGTGAAACAGTTATTCCTCGTAGTGTATATGAAAAAAATTTTGATGAGATCCATAGATACATTTCAATTATCAATGAAAAATTTAGCAAGGAAATGAATGAGGATGAAAGAAGAGATTTAAAATACAAAAAAATAGATGCAAGAGATAAGCTTATTGGCTTTACGGTAAATGTCAGGGGTGAAGAAGTTAAAAAATATAAAGATAAAGATTTGCCAATAAACAAATATGAAAGTATACCAATAATAAGGTGTGAATATGACAATGAAATCGGAGTTATATTTTTAAGGGATTATGAAAACAAATATATGAAAAAAAACAATATGTTTTGAAGGTGAAATATGAAGAATATAACCGGTGTAATGGTATATTATTATTTTGTTTGCAAAAGGAAATTGTGGTATTTCAATAAAGATATCAATATGGAATTTAATAGCGAGCTTGTAGGAATAGGTAAATTAATTGATGAAAATTCTTATAGCCGT
>DMWH01000247.1 GCA_003483345.1 Clostridiales bacterium
ATAATAAACTCTGATGCTTTAACAATAAAATCGGAAAAAGGAAACAATATAATAACATTTATAATATTAAAGAAAACATGCCCAAAAGCTATCTGCCTTGGTACATATACGGGAACTGCCATGTATACTAACCTTTGAACAGGTATTCTCAAAAATAACATAAACAAAATTGTTCCTAATACATTAAACAACAAATGTATTAATGCTGCTCTCTTTGCAGTTTTATTGGCACCTATACTTGCTAATAATGCTGTAAGGCATGTTCCTATATTCTGGCCGAAAACAATGGGATAAGCTTGTTCAAATGATATTACTCCTGTTGCTGCTACCGCTATCAATAAACCTGTTGTGGCACTGCTGCTTTGTAGTATGGCAGTCATTACAAAACCTACCAGGATACCTAAATAAGGATTATTAAATTTAGTTATTAAATTTACAAATATAGGGTTTGACTGTAGTGGCTCCATTGCATTTTTCATAAAATCCATGCCTATGAACAAGATACCAAAACCAATTATTACTTCAGCCAAATTTTTAACTTTTCGTTTTTTTGCAATAAGGAATATAATTACTCCTACACCCGCCATAAAAGTAGCAATTTGAGTTATATTAAGGGATACTAATAGAGCCGTTACTGTAGTACCGACATTTGCTCCCATTATTATTCCTACCGCCTGGTTTAAATTCATTAAACCTGCGTTTACAAAACCGATAACCATCACTGTTGTTGCAGTACTGCTTTGGATTACACCTGTAACAAGTGTTCCAACCAAGACGCCCATCAATTTATTTTTTGTTAAAGCTGCCAATATATCCTTCATTTTATTTCCTGCAGCTTTTTGGAGTCCATCCCCCATATATATCATTCCAAAAAGAAATAACCCTAATCCTCCGATTAAACTAATAGCAATATCCATAGTTCCTCCTATATCATCTGTGGAAATCCCAATTGTCTTAAAGCTTCATAAACAATTATGTTAACAGAATTAGCCAGATTTAATGACCTGGCATTCACCTTTTGAACCATTGGAATTTTAATCCTGTTTTTTATATATTCTTCGTGAATATAACCGGGAAGACCTGCAGTTTCTTTTCCAAAAATTATATAACACTCATCAGAATAAGCTACTTCCGTATAAAACCTGCTCTCTTTTGTTGTTGAAATAAATACTTTATTATTTCCGGTTGTTTTCTTAAATTCTTCAAAATTTTCATAATATGTAATGTCGACCAAATTCCAATAATCAAGTCCTGCACGTTTCAAGTATTTATCATTTACCGAAAAACCTAATGGTTTTATTAAATGAAGTTTTGAGCCTGTAGCTGCGCATGTTCTTGCAATATTACCCGTATTTTGCGGTATTTCAGGCTCGAATAAAACTATATTTAATGACATTTATTATTTTCTCCTACGTTATTAATTAAATAGACATTCCCTGATTATAATAAGGCATAATTTTAGTAAATACAAGAAGATTTACTTTTCCTTTACTATTTTTTTATAATAAGTACATAATTCATTTACATTGCAGATTGTACATTTAGGAGACTTCGCAGTGCATGTTGTTCTCCCGTGTGTTATTAACAGATGGTGCATGAGGTGCCACTTATATTTTGGAAGCTTTTTCATCATTTCATCCGATACTTTGTCTGCGGTATTTTCCTTTGCAATTCCTATTCGCCTGGTTACTCTAAAAACATGAGTATCTACAGGAAAGGCAGGTATATTAAAAGCTTCGGCCAAAACTACGGAAGCAGTCTTTCTTCCGACACCCGGCAGAGACATCAGATCATCCATATTTTTAGGCACTTCTCCCTTATATTTGTTTTTCAGCACTCGCAGCATATTGTAAATATTCTTGGATTTTGTTCTATATAATCCTATTTGTTTAATTTTTTGTGCAATTTCTTCATGAGATAAAGTTAATAGACTATCCAAATCAGGATATTGCATGTACAACTCCTCTGTTACCTTATTAACACTTTTATCTGTAGCCTGTGCACTTATAATTGTTGAAATTAACAGCTGAAGAGGGGTATTAAAAACAAGTCCGCACTTTGCATCAGGATAAGCTTTTTTTAACAATTCGTACACTTTTTCCGTCTTCGTCATTATATTATCTCCTTATTGCAGCTTAGTATTTCCACTCTTTCATCATAGTCTATAAATTTGACTATCTTTGATATTGATTCATCGCATACTCTTTTATTGTTTGATACAACTGCAATTCCTATCAAGGACCTGTTCCATAATTCATTATATCCGACTTCTGCTACGGAAGCATTGAACTTTGATTTAATTCTTTCTATTATACTTTTAATTACCTGTCTTTTTTCCTTTAGGGAATTAGATTCATATATCAATATTTCAATTTCACATGAGCAAACTATCATAATTTTGCCTCCAATAGTTTTAAGTATTCATTTTTTTCATAATCATTTTCGTATTTTAAATTACTATATAGTATCTCTTCAGCCAACGGTCTGTTTAATTTTAATAAAGACCAAGCTGCGTAGCACCTTATTATCTCCGACTGATTTTGAAGCTCATCTTTAACATTTTGATACAATGATTTAATATTAAGATTCCCTATAGAAATAAGAGCATTTCTCTTCCATATATTTCTGCCCCTCCAGCTGCCTGCGGTGTGTCCATATTTATTTATAAAACCTTTGTTTGATATATTCAGCAATTCTTCCAAATCAACAATTAGGTCTGAATAAACTGTATTTACCTCTTTATTCAGAACCTCTTTATTTAAAGGGCAGACAATTTGGCATATATCGCAGCCATATATTTGTCTTCCCATATTTTCTCGGTATTCCAAAGGTATATAGTTTTTTGTCTGAGTTAAATAAGAAATGCATTTTTTTGGATTAATACCTCCGGTTTCAAATATTGCCTTGTTAGGACAGCTTTTTACACATAGATTGCATGTACCGCATATATCCTTTTCGCTTATAATGTCTGTTTCTGTTTCAATATCAGTCAAAAGATAGCCTAAATTTATAAATGAGCCGTAATTTTTATTTATGAGCAGGCTGTTTTTCCCATAACTTCCTATGCCTGCACTTCTGCATATTTCTTTATCTATCAGATATGATGTGTCAACACAGGGAAGAAATTTAAAACTTATATGACGCATTATTTCTTCAGCCAGCTTAACCAATAAAGAATTAACCGTCTTATGGTAATCTTCTCCATGACATGATACGCTTAATAAACCTTTATTTCTGCATGAAGGAAGTTTGTAACCTTCTCCGTAAGGTACACCAATAGCAATTATGCTCTTTAATTCGGGAAAGAGATTTTTGGCATTTATTCTTTTTTTTATATCCTGCTCTTCAAATTCGCAGTCCTGATTATTGATTTTTCTGTTTGTTAAAAGCTCTTCTAAATAGGAATAGTCTGAAATACCGGTTATACCTACTGTTTCGATTCCTAATTTATATGCTGCTTCTTTAATTATTTGTTTCATAATATCCTCATCTCTATTGTTTCCATACCATAGCATATCATAAATATATAAAATATTGAAGAAAAAAAAATTGGACATTAAATATGTAAATTTAATGTCCATTTGGAGAAAAGTATTACATTACTTTGTATATCCATCCTTCAGGNNNCTGTAGAATACGTGGAATTTGTCTTTATGCATAATTCCGCCTATCGGTGTAATAACTGCTGCCGTACCGCAAGCCCCTGCTTCTTTCAAATTATCTAATTCATCAACATATATATCTGTTTCAAGTGCTTCCATATTTAAGTAATCTTTAGCAACCTGCATTAAAGAAATTCTTGTTATACTCGGAAGTATTGAAGATGAACGAGGTGTTACAAACTTGTTGTCCTTTGTAATGCCAAAGAAGTTTGCTGCTCCAACCTCATCAATTTTTGTATGGGTTGAGGGATCTAAATAAATACAATCGGCAAAACCCTTCTTAACAGCTTCAAAATGTGAATACAAGCTTGCTGCATAGTTTCCGCCTACTTTAATTTTGCCTGTTCCGTTCGGTGCTGCTCTGTCTTGGTCGGTAGTAATGAAATTAACGGGATTCATTCCGCCTTTAAAGTATGGGCCGACAGGTGTGCAGAATATTCCAAATAAGTATTCTTCTGCAGGTTTTACGCCTACGTTGTCTCCTATACCTATTACATACGGTCTCAAATATAATGTAGCACCTGACCCGTATGGAGGTACCCATGCTGCGTTTGCCTTAACGACCTGCATACAGGCATCGATAAATTTTTCCACGGGAACAATGGGCATCAGTAATCTCTCACAGCTTTTTTGCATACGCTTTGCATTTTCATCAGGTCTGAAAAGTTGAATACCTCCATCCTTAGTAGAATAAGCTTTCAATCCTTCAAAACATTCCTGTCCGTAATGCAGACATGTGGAGCCTTCGCTTATATGAACCTTATTATCTTCTGAAAGCTGTCCGTCATCCCATTTTCCGTCTTTCCAATAAGAATAGTATCTTTTGTCTGTCTTAATATAACCAAACCCCAATTCTGACCATTTGATGTCCTTTTTTTCCATTAATAAGCCTCCTTTATTTTTATATTTATTATTTCGGGACATTCCTCTGCCCTCACAGACTTTAAATTTGGGGACATTTCTCTGACTTCATAGGTTTACCCTACAGAGGAGAGGTGTGTCCCCATACCTTGTTGCCCCAATACATATAATATTTTTATATCATAACAGCTTTGATTAAAATTTCCAACACTTATTTTCTAAACGCTTTATTTTTTTGCTGCCTGAGCACCCTTCAGTAAGGCTTCTTTGTTCAAAGGTATCAGATCGGCCTTATTCTCTCCGAAAACTTTTACAAAAGCTTTCAATACTGATTCAATTTCAACCGCTTTAGTAATCTCTAAATATGCTCCAAGCATAACCATATTTGCTACTTTACCGTTACCTAATTCCAATGCTAACTCGTTAGCCGGAATATAATAAACATCTAAATCGTTTCTTGTCGGTTCAACATCAATCAATGATTTGTTTACTATTAGTTTTCCGCCCGGAACAAGCTCCTTTTCAAATTTAATCATTGAAGGTAAGTTCATAACTATCGCTGCAGTTCCATCCTTTGAAATAAGAGGGGAGCCTATTTCTTCCTCTGATACAACAACTGCACAATTTGCTGTACCTCCTCTCATTTCAGGACCGTAAGAAGGCATCCAAGTTACGTTTTTATCTTCAAGCATTCCCGCATATGCCAATAACCTTCCGATAGCCATAATTCCTTGACCGCCAAATCCGGCCATAATTACTTTTTGTTCCATATTATTTCCCCTCCCCAAAATCTCTGAAATTTCCTATCGGATAATATGGAATCATATTATCTCTCAGCCACTCCAATGCTTTTAAAGGAGTAAATCCCCAGTTTGTAGGGCATGTTGATAACACTTCTACAATTGCAAAGCCCTCGCCTTTGATTTGACATTCAAAAGCTCTCTTAATAGCTTTCTTTGCCTTCCTGATATTTGCCGGAGTATCTACCGTAACTCTTTCAACAAATTTTGCTCCGTCAATAGTTGCCAATAATTCTGCCATTCTTATCGGTTTTCCGCAATGATTTTCATCTCTTCCAAATGGAGATGTGGTTGTTTTCTGACCCACCAAGGTGGTTGGAGCCATCTGTCCGCCTGTCATTCCGTATATTGCATTGTTTACAAATATAGTTGTAATTTTCTCGCCTCTGTGTGCTGCGTGAACAATTTCTGCTGTTCCGATAGAAGCTAAATCCCCGTCACCTTGGTAAGAGAATACAACCTTGTCGGGATGCACTCTTTTAATACCTGTAGCAACGGCTGGTGCCCTTCCGTGAGCAGCTTCTTGCATGTCGCAGTTAAAATAATTGTAAGCTAATACTGAACATCCAACAGGAGCTACTCCGATTGCATCATCCAAAACTCCTAATTCTACCAATGATTCTGCAACTAATTTATGAATAACACCGTGTGTACAACCGGGGCAATAATGAAAAGGTGTATCTGTTAAGCCCTTTGATTTTTCATATACAATTGTCATTATTTTGTACCTCCTGCTATTTTCTCAATATCTGCCAAGATACTGCCCGGTGTTGGAACCATACCGCCTTGAGTACCATTGAAATATACAGGCAGTCTGCCGGCAATACCTATTTTTATGTCATCCAATAATTGTCCCGTGCTCATTTCTACGCCAAGTATTCCTTTTGCATTAGGACCAATCTCTTTAAATACATCATACGGATAAGGCCATATAGTAATCGGTCTTATCATACCAACCTTTATGCCTTTTGCCTGTGCTTGCTTAATTGCAGACTTAACTATTCTTGATGTAGTACCGTATGCAACACATACAACCTCAGCATCTTCTAAACCAAATGCTTCATAACGAACTTCATTTTCTTCCATTATTTTATATTTTTTTTCTAATCTTTTATTGTGTTCTTGAAGTTCTTCTGCCTGCAAGTAAAGTGAGTTTACAACATTTGGTTTTCTTTTTCCGCCGGTTCCTGTTGTAGCCCAATCTTTAGGAGGCAATTCTATCGGTTCCGGTTCTTTAAATTCAACCGCTTCCATTATTTGACCAATCATTCCGTCCGCAGCTATTAAAACGGGATTTCTGTAATAATCAGCTTTATCAAAAGCTAACATAACATAATCAACTAGTTCCTGTATGCTTGAAGGTGCATAACATAATGTTCTGTAATCACCGTTTCCGCCGCCTCTTGTAGATTGATAATAATCTGCCTGTGAAGGTTGTATACTTCCAAGTCCGGGACCGCCTCTCATCATATTAACTATAACACATGGAATTTCAGCTCCCGCAGCGTAAGTAATACCTTCTTGTTTTAAAGATATACCGGGGCTTGAAGATGCAGTCATACATCTTGCTCCCGCTCCTCCAGCACCATAAACCATGTTTATTGCAGCTATTTCGCTTTCTGCCTGCAGAAATACTCCCCCAGCTTCAGGTAACTTTCTTGAAATATATTCAGGGATTTCACTTGATGGTGTTATGGGATAACCGAAGAAACATTTGCAGCCTGCCTTAATTGCAGCAGCACCTACAGCTTCATTACCTTTCATTAATACTTTTGACATAATTAACCTCCATTATAATCTTTCTACTGTTATTACCGAATCGGGACACATAATTGCACAGTTACCGCAAGCTATACATTTTTCTTGATCAGTTACGTGTGCAGGACTGTAACCCTTATTATTTATTTTTTCCTTATTTAATTCAATAATTTTTACCGGACAAACCGCAACACAAAGCTCACAACCCTTGCAAGCATCGTCATTAAATGTAACCTTACCTTTCGCCATTATAAAACCTCCTTTAACTCATCCATTCTTCCCTCATATAAAGATTTATGGGGAATAATTTTTCTATTATTTCATGGTTCTTTATTTTATCAGCTGTCTCTTTTATAACAGCTTCATATCTTATGGGAATATCTGTTTCCCATGATACCTTTTTTGTAAGCTCATGACCGAATTCCACATCTTCTACTGTAGTTGCTTTAAGCATGTGCGTATTGTTGACTAATCCGGTAATTTTTAACCTTGATGTTGCTTCAATCATTTTAAGATAATTGATTACTCCATCAACAGTGCTTGTATCAGGTCTGTTTCCGTTAATCACATAAAACATATCATAATCGACATTTTTTATTTGTTCTGCGAATCTGGCAAGAACTCTTGCTCCCACAGGGTCGCCTCCAACATCGATTATGGATTTAATATTCGGGTTTGTTATAACTCCCATCAGTTCAGCCGGCAATGCAGGTAAATCGACTGCCGTGTTTCTAATACTTGAATCGAATAATTTTATCCCGATTTCTTCAAAAAACTCTCTTTTTTCTCTTGATCGGAAATAAGGATTAACTATATCTAAATCGGCAATACTGACATTCTCGTATATTTCTTTCATTTTAACGGCATAATTAACCGCAAACTCTGTCTTGCCGCTGCCGTAGTGGCCTATAACAATAACTAATCTTTTGTCATGCACAATATCCCTCCTTTCGGAATATTTATTATGTCTTAATTATAGGTTTTAGCCTCCTCAACACCCTTTAAAACTCTCAATCCACCTTCGGCCAGAGCCAAAAGCTCGTCCTCTCCCGGATAGACTATAACCTTAGCTATGAATTTTACTTTATCTTCAATCATCTTGACAAAATCCTTGTCGTAAGCAATACCGCCTGTTATTATAATCGCATCAACATCTCCGTCAAGAACTACTGCATATTCGCCGATTGCCTTTGCAACTTGGTATGCCATTGCAGAATAAATGAGTCTTGCTTTATCATCTCCGTCATTTGCTCTGTCGCTGACTTCTTTTGCACTGTTTGTTCCCAAATATGCACAAATTCCGCCCTTGCCTGCTATAATCTTATATATTTCAGCTTCGGTATATTTGCCGCTAAAGCACATCTTAACTAATTGCGCAGCAGGTAATGAGCCTGTTCTTTCGGGTGAAAAAGGTCCTTCGCCGTTTAGAGCATTGTTTACATCAATTACTCTTCCCTTTCTATGTGCTCCGACAGAAATTCCGCCTCCTAAATGAACAACTACAAAATTCACTTCATCATACTTTTTCCCGAACTTTTCAATTGCGGCTTTTCTTGCAACAGCCTTTTGATTTAATGCATGCCAAATGCAAATTCTTTCAAACTCCGGATGCCCGCTTATCCTTGCCACATCCTCCATTTCATCAACAACCACAGGGTCTACTATAAATGATGGAATATTTACTTCATCGGCTATGGAATGCGCCAAGAGGGCTCCCAAATTGGAAGCATGCTCACCTTTTATATTGGTTTCTAAATCTTTTATTAACTTATCATTTACCAAATAAGTGCCGCCTTCAATCGGTTTTAGTAAACCTCCTCTTCCTACTACAGCGTCCAATTCATTTAATGATATATTGTTTTCTTTTAATGAGGATATTATCATTTCTTTTCTGAATTGAAACTGGTCTACAACCCTGTTAAAAGGCTGCAATTCTTCGCTTGTGTGTCGTATAGTTTTTTCAAAAATCATGGTAACATCATCAAATACTGCTATTTTCGTCGATGTTGACCCCGGGTTAATAATTAATTGTTTCATATGCTCTCCTTTTTTGAACAAATTACTGCTAATAAAATTGAATAAAGTTTGGCTTCATCTGAATCAGCCCTTGAAGTAAGAATGATTGGAGCCTTAGCACCTAATATAATTCCTGCATTTTTTGAATCAGCTAAATATGTTAATGTTTTATACATTACATTTCCTGCCTCAATATTCGGCATTAATAAAATATCTGCATCACCTGCAACTTCTCCCTTTACTCCTTTTAAAGCTGCCGCTTCCCTGGAAATTGCATTGTCAAGTCCAAAAGGTCCCTCTACCATACAGCCTTTTATTTCACCATTTTTGTTCATATTCACAAGAATTTCGGCATCAACGGTAGCCTGCATTTTAGGTGATACTTTTTCCTTTGCACATATTACAGCAACTTTTGGGTTTTCAATATTCAATGACCTGCATAAGGGAAGGGTATTTTCGATTATTTGTTTTTTTTCAGATGCAGAAGGTGCAATATTCATTGCCGCATCAGTTATTATGAACAGTTTATGGTATCTGTCCGATTCAAAAACTGCTGCATGACTTAAAATATTTCCTGTCCTAAGTCCGATTTCCTTATCGAGAACTGCTTTAAGAATAATTGCAGTATCGACTAATCCTTTCATCAGGATATCTGCCTTGCCGCTGCTGACCAAGGATACTGCCGTCCTAGCAGCTTCATTGTCGTCTTTTGACTCGATAATTTGAATATCATCGAGATTAAAGTTTATTTTTTGTGATAGTTCAATTATTTTTTCTTTATTGCCTATCAAAATTGGAATGCAGATTTTTTCAAGATAAGCTGATTTTACAGCCATTAACACATCTTCATCCTGTGCGGCTGCAATTGCTATTTTTTTTGGCACAGTGGTTTTTGCCATTTTTAATAACTCATCAAATCTATTCATATACAAACACCTCAAAATATAACTTGCAACAATTATGCCAAAAAAACAAAAAAATCGACCATTGAAATTTCAACGATAGATTTTTTTATTAAATCAGCTTGAACTTTTTTGCATGCAATTTTTTTCAAGAAAGTTGCATTTTGCAAAAAATTGCAAATTAAAAAATGCCGTATTTCTCCATTTTATAATATAAGGACCTTAAAGATATACCCAGCTCTTTGGCAGTTCGGGTTTTATTCTTGTCAAATTTCAAATATACACTTTCAATATATGCAGATTCTGTTTTACTCAATACCCTATCCAAAGTTGAAACATCATCATCAGTTAATACTGTACTCTTAACCGTATTTTGAACTTTATTTGAATTCAGCTGGGGTAAATGTGTTGTCCTGATAACCCTTTCATTTATATTCATATATATTATCGCCCGGCCGATAATATTTTCCAATTCTCTTACGTTGCCCGGCCATTCATGAGACATCAAAACATCTAATGCATCATTTGATATATCAACAATATTTCTTCCGTATTCATCATTAAACTTTGCAATAAAACTTTTTACCAATAAGGGGATATCTTCAATCCTTTCTCTAAGAGGAGGTATATTTATCGGCAGAATGCTGAGTCTGTAAAATAAGTCCTCTCTAAATTTTCCTTCCCTCACGGATTTTGCCAAATCCGCATTAGTTGCTGCAATTACCCTTACATCTACAGGAATATTCTTATTGCTTCCGACACGCATTATTTCTTTTTCCTGCAGAACTCTTAAAAGTTTTGCCTGAGTATTTAAACTGATTTCAGAAATCTCATCAAGGAATATGGTGCCTTTGTCTGCCTCTTCGAAAAGACCCTTTTTGCCTCCCTTTAATGCTCCGGTAAATGAGCCTTCATCATACCCGAAAAGCTCGCTTTCAAGAAGTGAATCAGTCAGTGCGGCACAATTTACCCTTACAAAATTTTTGTGTGAGCGGGAGCTTTGAGCATGGATTGAATTAGCGAACAATTCCTTGCCCGTACCGCTTTCGCCTCTTAAGAGAACAGTTGCCGGAACCTTAGCAGCCTTTTCTATCAGATTCCTTACTTGATTTATTGCTTTTGAGTTCCCGATAATATCTTCAGGTTTATATTTATAAGTTAGTTCTCTTAACTTTTTTTCAGCTTCCTCTAATTTATCGGTCAAGTCCTTTATAGTAGAAATATCATGAAGAACGGCAACACTTCCCTTCAATTTGCCATTTACATTAATTGGTGCTGCTTGAGCTACAACAGTCTTGCCGCTTGGTCTTAATTTTAATTTTGTATTTTCTACGGGTTTCTTTGTTGAAAGCACTTTCATATGCACGCTTTCTTCTCCGTCTTCAATATCATAGAGTGCATTCTTGCCTATTATATCGTCATGCTCAATTCCGGTTATTTTTGTATAAGCCGGATTAACTAAGATATGCTCGCCTTTTTCGTCTACAACACTTATTGCATCCTGTGTTGCAAGAAAAACCGCCTCTAACATTCCTTGGTAATCCATGCTGTTAAAATTAATTTTTTGCATCTTTAATACCTCTTCCTAAGGCTCTAAAGGCTCTTTTGAAACTTCTATTGTTACGGTTTCTTTGCTTAATGAAATTTCCTTGAAAGTAAATTCAGAAACGCAGTCTAAATTGACAGTGTTTATACCATTAACTGTTTCTGATAAATCCAGGGTTAAAATTAAATCTTCTTTTTTCAGTGAATTAACTAAGGTTGAAGTTCCCCGCACAGTAACCGTTATTTCTTCTTCTGTTTCCTTTATCTCTACATCACTGTTTTCAATTTTATTTATAAACTGAATATCATCATAGCTGTATCTTAGATCTCTTTCAATAATTTTTTCTACCACGGCATTTACAACCGGTTTAGTTTCCATATCCAAAAATACCAAACCTTCTGCATTCAAAATGTTTCTGGTTGAAAGTATATTGTTGTATGCACCGGTAATATCCAGTTCTTCTAAGGTAAGTTTCTTAAATGTATCTAATACATCCTGCTCTGCGGCTATCCTCACTCTTTCAGGTTTAACGGTTACATCGACCAATTCATAACCTTCTTCCGGTATTCCTGTAATTGTTGGTTCAAGAGCTACATATTTAGTAGGATATATCGGAACTGTAACCTTTACATTTCCTATTGGAGCCGATAAGAATATTTCATTGTCAGTATCATCATATATCCTTACCGGAACAGTCTTAACCACATCATCCATGGCACCTTCGATATTTATTGTAGCAACTGCTTTATCAGCTGAATTTACAACACTTCTTGGTCCTGTTATCTTTACTGATGACGGATTTGGAACTGTTTGTGCTCTGTAATAGTTCTTAGCATGTTCTCCTTCAAATTGAACCGTAACATCCATAACCTTAGAAATTACTCCTTCTATGTTGCATGCTATTTGCGAAGGATATACTCCTACCACATCAACACCGCTTGGTCCTACAACTTCTACCTTTGCATTTCTTATTCCTTCATTAAAACCCAAGACATCTATATAGGCAGAAAAATCCCTGCTGCTTATTTTTTCCAATTGCTCTGTTAATCCGGTTGCTTTTACTGTTACGGTTATATTTTCCTTGTCTTGATTCATTATTACTAAATTAGATTTTTCCAGG
>DMWH01000239.1:0-160 GCA_003483345.1 Clostridiales bacterium
CCTCTGCCTTTTGTGACAGCTTTGATAGTTTACCATAACTCGACAGTATTTGTCAACTATCATTTTCTTATCTAGCTGCTGCCTTTTTTAGCAGGAATGCTAGTTTAGCACAGACATTTTTCTCTGTCAACCGACAATTTTTGCTAATTTTTATGGCTCT
>DMWH01000239.1:195-1562 GCA_003483345.1 Clostridiales bacterium
TTTTTTGAGATGATTCTTTTTCGTTGTACCCCCGTCCCCTTGTCATATTCTTATGTAGAATTTTGTTGAATTTTAAATATATCTATAATATAATTATTAAAAAGTAAAAAGTTGTGAGGTTATTATGGAAATACCGGCAAATAAAATCTTATCTCCTTCTGAATTATCATTTTTCTGCATGCAAATTGCAATGATACTAAAATCAGGAATGCTTATATCTGACGGCATCGATTGGATGTATGAAGATATAAAAGAAGGAAATGTCAAAGATGCTCTTCATTACATAAAAAACAAGTTGTCCGAAAAGGTTCCTCTTTATGTTGCTATGAAAAACTCCGGATATTTCCCTTCATATATAGTAAATATGAGTCAAATAGGAAGTATAACCGGTAAGCTTGAAGATGTAATGCTTTCTTTATCCGAATATTATGAGAGAGAAAGACTCTTGAAAGAAAAAATCAGGAATTCTATTTTTTATCCGGCTATGCTATTTATTATGATGTCTTTTATAATTATATTATTGGTAACAAAAATTTTTCCTATATTTGAAGGTATGCTTGAAAAGCTTGGTGCTTCTTCAAATGATTCATCTTCTCTTTCCTTCAACAAGGGTATTATGGCCGGAAGAATTTCAATGATACTAGTAATCATAATAATTGCAGTTATTGCTTTTATCTATATTTTATATAGATCCGAAAAGGGCAAAAAAAATCTTAACATGTTTTTAAGCAACTTTGCATTGACTAAATCAATAATGAAAAAAATTACCGCATACAGGTTTTCATCTGCTATGTCTCTTTTGTTAAACAGCGGTATGAATGTTGATAATTCAATTGATATTCTTCTCGATATTGCAGAAGAGCCGGTATTTAAAGAAAATATTAAATTGTGCAAGGACTCAATGAAGTCGGGAGATAGTTTTCTTGATTCCATCAATAAATTATCTCTGTTTTCAAGCATGCATATGCAAATGCTTCACATGGGTGAGAAAATCGGTGAGATGGATGTTGTAATGAATAAACTTACCGATATATATGAAAATGAAGCCGAACAAGCAATCAGCAACACTGTTTCATTGATAGAGCCCGTCCTGGTAGGAATTTTGTCGGTTTTGACAGGTGTTATACTGATTTCTGTTATGCTTCCTTTAATGAACATAATGTCATCTATAGGATAACTGAAAGGAATGATATTATGAGAAAAAACTTTAAATTTATTTTTGTTCTGTCAATAATCATTTTGATAGCCTATATGTACATAGCTGTTGATAGTGCCCAAAGAAAAAGTGACGAGGAAAGTTACAAAATTTTATCTGATGCAATAATAAGGAGTGCCGTTCAATGCTATGCTATTGAAGGATTTTATCC
>DMWH01000239.1:1571-4124 GCA_003483345.1 Clostridiales bacterium
GTTTTTGCTTCCAACATAATTCCCGAAGTACAGGTATTTCTAAAAAACCCGAATCAATAATAGGAAGGAAAAAATATGGACAGACAAAATCAATTTTCATTTCAATTTATATTCATTATGCTTCTTTACCTTGTTATTGTAATCCTGTCTGTAATAGTTATTTCTTTGGGGAAAAATATATATGATAAGATAAATGAAGACAGAAACAAAAATTATGAGCTGCAGGTTTCCCTTTCATACATAGCAAATAAAATCAGGCAGTCTGATATAAATGATGCTGTTGAAATTAAGGATTTGAACGGTATCGATGCCGTTGTGATAAATGAAGTATACGATGAAGAAGAATATCAAACTTGGATATATTTTTATGACGGTGCGATTTATGAAATGTTTACCGATGCAGGCAGTACCTTTGAATTGTCAGACGGCACTAGGGTAGTGGAAGCGGACCTCTTTAAAATTGAAAAAATCAAGGATAATTTATATAAATTCACTGCAGTAAGCAACGAAGAAAACTCAGAGCTGTATTTATCCCTGTACTCAAAGGCGGTGACTTGATGAATAAAGTATCCCTGAATTCAAAGCATTCACTTTTGGAAATAATTTTATCCGTTTTAATATTTTTAGCCGCCGGAATTATAATGTTAAATTGCTTCGGCATAGCAAGGTTTACACAAATAAGAGCAAACGATAAGGTAACAGCCGGTGCAATAATACAATCAGATTTTGAAATTATCAAATCATTAAATAGCACCAATGAATTATATGAATTTCTGAACACTTACGGCACAAAAGAATCAGGAAGCATCAATACATACACCAAATATTACGATGAAAACTGGATTCAAGGCAGCGGTAAGGAATATGCCGTAACAATAGAAATAGATGATGAAAATACGAGCTCAGGCACATTGATAAATATAAATATTTCTGCCCAAAAAAATAATCCCTATCCTTTTATTAAAGCAGGGGGACAACAAATATACTCTATTGAAAGCAAAAAGTTTTTCCCTTCCTTTGGAGGTGTCTATGAAGATAAGTAAGACTAATGTTTCTGTAGGAATGGGCGGGACTCTAATAATAACTATATTTGTAGTGCTGTGCTTAATGATTTTTGCTGTATTGTCATTTGTAACTGCTTACTCGGATTTGAAACTGTCCAATAAAGCTCAGGAAATTACGGCTGACTATTACTATATTCACGGCAAGGCTGAAGAAAAGCTGGCTGAAATAAGCGATGTATTGTATGGCATTGACATAAATGAAGAAATGGATAATATTTTAAAAAAATTATCCGATATTGACGGAGTTTATGTTGATGAAGAAAATTTCAAGCTTCAATATGATGTATTTGGAGAGGAGAATCAAAAAATAAGCGTAACTTTAAATTTACTTCATAAAGACAGATTTTTTTATGAAATAGAAGCATGGAATTTATCAAAAATCGAGCTGCCTGTTTATGAAGACGAAATTATAGATATATGGGAAGGAATTGAATAGTATGGATATTATTAATATTTTCAAAACTGCTATAGAGAAAAAAGCTTCGGATATTTTTATAATCGCAGGCAGACCTCTAAGCTATAAAATTGTGGGTGACATTGTGACCTTTGATAAAGGAATACTTACTTCGGATGATACGTTTAAGATAATAAGTGACATTTTCAACATTGCCAATGAAAAAGATTTGTCTGTTTTAGAGGATAAAGGGGATGCGGATTTTTCCTTTTCACTGCAAAAGCTGGGGAGATTCAGGGTAAGTGCATATAAGCAGCGCAATTCTTATGCTGCCGTAATCAGAGTAGTGTTTTTTGAACTTCCCGATCCTAAGAAATTAGGCATACCGGATGTTGTGATGGATTTATACAAAAAAACTAAGGGGCTGGTTCTTATTACTGGTCCTGCCGGCAGCGGAAAATCCACAACCCTGGCATGTATAATCGACAAAATTAACCAGGAGAGAAACTGTCATATAATGACCTTTGAAGACCCCATAGAATTTATTCACAAGCATAAAAAATCAATTGTAAGCCAAAGAGAAATTTACACAGATACAAACAGTTATATTTCTTCTCTTCGGTCTGCCTTAAGACAAGCTCCTGATGTAATGCTGATTGGAGAAATGAGGGATTTGGAAACTATCGAAATAGCTTTAACGGCTGCGGAAACCGGACATTTGGTTTTATCAACACTGCATACCACGGGTGCTGCAAATACCATCGACAGAATAATTGATGTTTTCCCCTCGAATCAACAGCAGCAGGTTAGAGTCCAGCTTTCAATGCAGCTGCAGGCAGTTATTTCACAGCATCTCATTCCTTCAGTGCCGTCAGGAAGGGTTGCGGCTTTTGAGGTTATGCTTACTAACAATGCCGTTTCCAATTTAATAAGGGAATCTAAAGTCTATCAGCTTAACAGCATAATTCATTCTTCTGAATATATGGGTATGAAAACAATGGATACAAGTATTTTGGAATTATATAAGAAAGGTTTGATTACAAAAGAAAATGCATTGATATATGCAACCGAGCCGGATTCATTACTTAAACAACT
>DMWH01000173.1:0-324 GCA_003483345.1 Clostridiales bacterium
GTTTTTGAAGCTCGCTTCCTATAGTAAAATCATAAAAGAAAAAACTATATAATTCATGGTTGTATATTTTAAATTTGTTATGGAAAACATAGTATACGGAATTATCTTTGCATTTAACGGAATAAAGATTTTTATCCATATCAACGTTAATATCCTGAAAAAACATTGTTATTTTTTTGTTTAGTATATCGGTTTTTATTATATTTGTATTAAAATATTCATTGCAGTATAAAACATTGAATTTATCGTCAGTTATAATAAAACCCAAATCTAAACTATTTTTAATCGATGACATAATCCTCTTCCTTATATTGTTATTACTTT
>DMWH01000173.1:481-1533 GCA_003483345.1 Clostridiales bacterium
AAAAGCAGTAATTGTTTCAGCAGCAAGAACACCTATCGGGTCTTTCGGCGGTGCTTTTGCTTCACTTTCAGCAGTTGATTTAGGAGTAATTGCGGCAAAAGAAGCAATCAAAAGAGCCGGCATAGAGCCGTCGATGGTTGAAGAAGTTTATTTAGGCAATATATTAGGGGCAGGATTAGGGCAAAACGTAGCAAGACAAGTGAGCTTAGGAGCAGGTATTCCTATTGAAACACCCGCATTAACAATTAATATGGTATGCGGCTCGGGCTTAAGAGCAGTAAGTATGGCGGCTCAGTTTGTTGAAAGCGGCCAATGTGACATAATTTTGTGCGGCGGTACGGAAAGCATGACTGATACTCCGTATCTTTTGCCAAAAGCCAGATGGGGGCATAGAATGGGTGACGGCAAAGTGGTAGATTACATGGTACATGATNNGCACAAAGTCAAAACAGAGCAGAGGAAGCTCAAAAATCAGGAAAATTTGCAGATGAAATAGTACCTGTTATTATACCTCAAAAAAAAGGCGACCCTGTAGTAATTGATACGGACGAATATCCAAGGCATGGTTCAACCGTTGAGAAAATGTCAAAATTGAAACCTGCATTCAAAAAGGACGGAACCGTTACAGCAGGAAATGCATCGGGCATAAACGACGGTGCTGCAGCTTTAATAGTAATGAGCAAGGACAAGGCAGATGAGCTTGGATTAAAATATTTGTGTGAAATAGCAGGTTATGGCTCAGCAGGAGTTGACCCGAAGGTTATGGGCTTAGGACCTGTTCCTGCAACCAAAAAAGCATTGGCAAATGCAGGATGGACAATTGATGACCTGGATCTTATTGAAGCAAATGAAGCTTTTGCTGCACAAGCACTTGCAGTAATTAGAGATTTAGGATTAAATCCCGAGATAACAAATGTTAACGGCGGAGCTATAGCATTAGGGCACCCGATAGGAGCATCAGGAGCAAGAATACTTGTTACTCTTTTATATGAAATGGAAAAAAGAGATGCCAAAAGAGGTCTTGCTACCTTGTGCATTGGCGGCGGAATGGG
>DMWH01000173.1:1579-2713 GCA_003483345.1 Clostridiales bacterium
ATGAAGCTGCAAATATGGTTAAGGAAGGCATGACAATTATGGTTGGGGGATTTTTGGCAAACGGAACTCCTGAAACCTTAATAGATGCATTGGTAGAAAAAAATGTTAAAAACCTTACCCTTATTTGCAACGATACAGGTTTTCCCGATAAAGGAGTGGGAAAAATGGTTGTTAATAAACAGTTTAAAAAAATGATTGTGTCACATGTGGGGACTAATCCCGAAACAGCGAATCAAATGAATTCGGGAGAAACGGAAGTTGTACTTACTCCCCAAGGAACACTTGCTGAAAAAGTCCGATGCGGCGGAAACGGTCTTGGTGGTTTTTACACGCCAACAGGTATCGGGACTGAAGTTGCAGAAGGAAAAGAAATAAGAGTAATAAACGGCAAGGAGTATATGTTTGAAACTCCTTTGAGAGCAGATGTGGCATTATTAAGAGCTTCCGTAGCTGATAAAAAAGGTAATATGATATTCAACAAGACTATGAAAAATTTTAACCCGATAATGGCTACAGCAGCAGACTTAGTTATCGTTGAAGCCGATAAAATAGTGGAAGTTGGGGAAATCGATCCGGAGCATGTTATGTGTTCGGGTATATTTGTAGACTATATAGTTGGAGGTGACAAATAATGGATGCAAAGAACGTAATAGCAAAAAGAGTTGCTGAATTGTTACACGACGGTGATGTTGTTAACTTAGGCATCGGTCTTCCTACTATGGTTGCAAATTACATACCGGAAGGAATGGACATAACATTTCATTCAGAAAACGGATTTTTGGGATTAGGTCCGTGTCCTAAGGAAGGAGAGGAAGATTGGGAGCTTGTAAATGCAGGGGGAATGCCTTCTTCAATAGTTCCCGGCGGAATGTTCTTTGACAGCGCCACATCCTTTAGCATTATCAGAGGCGGACACGTTGATGCAACAGTCTTGGGAGCAATGGAAGTTGATGAAAAAGGAAATCTTGCAAACTGGAAAATACCGGGTAAAATGGTTCCTGGCATGGGCGGAGCAATGGACCTGGTTGTAGGTGCAAAAACAGTTATTATTGCAATGGTTCATACTCAAAAGGGGAAACCGAAAATATTGAAACAATGTACTCTTCCTTTGACTGCTAAGGAGCAGGTTGATAT
>DMWH01000043.1 GCA_003483345.1 Clostridiales bacterium
AGCAATAAGTGTGATTAATAAACCTATTGTATTAATAACTTCTCCTGGTGACATTAGAGCAGCCTCCGTTTGTTAGTATAATATTTTTTACAGTTTATCACAGCAAACAATTACTGTCAAACCTCTGTTTCAGTAAAGTATTTCCTTAGTAAAGATAAAAACAGGAGATTGTTACACAATCTCCTATAAAAACCATATAAAATTAAATTGATGTATCAATTATATATCAAATATTACTAAATTGCAGTCTTTGCGACACGTCTTTTCTGTACCAAGTAAATCGCAAACATCAATGCACCGCCTGCAATATCAGTAACCGTACCCGGGTCAACGAGAAGTAAACCCCCTATAATTAAAACAATACTTTCCCATATCTTGCAGTTGGTTTTAAAGTATCGGGTGAATCCGGTAGCAAGACCAACCATACCGATAATAGCAGTAATAGCAGATTTCAATACCACAAAAGCGAATATAAGAGACGGATAACCCTCAGCGTTTACAAGTACTAAAATAGGGTTATACACCAACATATATGGTACAATATAAGCTGCAATACCGAGACGTGTTGCAATAAAGCCTGTTTTCATCGGGTTTCCGCCGGATATACCGGCACCTGCAAAGGCAGCTAAAGCAACAGGTGGTGTGATATCAGCAACTATGCCGAAGTAGAAAACAAATATGTGTGCAGCAATCGGCGGAACATCTAAAGCTATAAGCGCCGGAGCAGAAATCGTAGCTTGAATGATATAGTTCGCAGTAGTGGGAACACCCATACCAAGTATGAGCGAGCTGAACATTGTAAAGACCATAGTGAGCAGCAAACTGCCTCCTGCCAATGTAATAAGACCATCGGCCATCTTGAGACCAAGACCGGTCATTGTAACAACGCCGACGATAACACCTGCCGAACCGCAGGTTATGGCTACGGTAATAGCACTACGTGCACTCTCGTCAAGAGACTCAATAAACATTTTCACGAACTTGATAATATCAAATCTTTTGTCTTCTTTAAGAATATTTATAATCCATACAACTATACATCCTATAATACCATACATAGCCGCTCTCATCGCGGTACTACCGCCAATAAGCAAACCAAATAACATTACAACCGGTATCATCATGTACCAGCCTTCTTTAAACAACTTTTTGGTATCAGGACGTTCCTCTTTAGGAAGACCCCTCAAATGAGTCTTAAGAGCTTCATAATGAACATTCAAAAATATACCGGTGAAATACAGTATAGCAGGAATAACAGCAGCAGTAGCGACTGTAGCATAAGGTACACCTACATATTCTGTCATAATAAAAGCTGCAGCACCCATTATTGGAGGCATAATCTGTCCACCTGTCGAGGCTGCCGCTTCGACCGCCCCGGCAAAATTAGCTTCATAACCCGTGTTTTTCATCAGAGGAATAGTTATGGAACCGGACCCAACAACGTTAGCAACAGAAGACCCGCTTACAGTCCCCTCTAAAGCACTGGCTACGACAGCTGCTTTAGCAGGTCCGCCGGCTTGACCACCAACGGCTCCCAAAGCAATATTTGTAATCCAATCACCTACACCGCTCTTCTTCAGGAAGGTAGCAAACACTAAAAACAAGAAAATAAATGTAGATGATACATATATCGGCGTCCCCAGAATACCCTCACTTCCCAGCCATTCCGTACATACAACGCGTTTGAACGTGAATGGGGCATGGAAGAGGAATGATGTTCTGGGAAGATGTTGACCAAGAAATGCATATAGCAAAAACACAGTAGCTACAGTAACAATAACCATACCGGCAACGCGACGAGCTGCTTCAAGCAGAAGAAGAATAGCAATGACACTTACAATAACATCTAACTGCGTGAACGATCCTGCACGCAATAGTAGTGCATCATAAAAAATAATATGATAAGAGCCAACAAATACACTTAGTGCCGACAACACATAATCATACCATGGAATATGCTTTGTAAATTCTACAGACTTTCCCCTCTTAGCCGGATAAAGCAGATAAACCAAGGTCAGTGCTGCGGCCAAATGCGGTGCACGCTGAAGTGTAGACGGGAATGTGCCAAACATACCGGTATAAAGTTGGAAAACAGACCATGCAACAGCAATACAAAATACCAACTTACCGGGAAACCCTATCAAACGACGGTATGCTGATTCCCTGTCAT
Organism: Clostridiales bacterium; assembly: GCA_003483345.1. Taxonomy (GTDB): domain Bacteria; phylum Bacillota; class Clostridia; order Tissierellales; family Sedimentibacteraceae; genus Sedimentibacter. The sequence continues at coordinate 2,171 of DMWH01000043.1, forward strand.
ATTCCGCCATCAATTCGTCAGCATCAATTTCAGCCTTCTCACTTGAATAGTTAACTTCTTCCTTAATGGTATTGTTTTTTTCATTGATAACTGTATCGATGTTTTCTTTGTAAACGATATCCGTCTTTTCATTATCAACGGTATCTATATTTTCTTCATCAACAGGGGGAATAAATTTTTCATTTTTGTCTTTACTCATAATGTAATACCTCCTTAGTCTAGTTATTGGGTTTCTTCTATACAATGTTAAGTAGAAGAGAGCGAACCCCCCTATGGAAATGGTCCGCTCTTGACCCAAATTATTCAAATAAAACTCATAGATATTTATACTTTATTTGTTGTCAGGAACCTCGATACCCATTTCTGTGAAATATCTGGCAGCACCAGGATGGATAGGTGTTGTTATACCTTCAAGGGCTCCCTCAAGCTGAATTTCTTTACCGGTTGCATGAGCTGCTGCAACTTGTGCGTTGGTTTCATATAAAGCTTTGGTGATTTGATAAACAGTTTCTTCATCAAGGTCGGCACGGCAATACAGTGCAGCCTTGCAAGTAATGGTGTAATTGTCTTCTTCCTGGTCTTTATAAGTACCTGCAGGAATAATCTTACGAACGAAATATGGTTCTTCAGCCTGAATCGTTTCTAGTATTTCATCGCTGATATTAACGTAATTGAGGTCCATAACGGTAGCCATCTCAATAATGGAGGAAGCCGGAACAGCAAGTACGTTGCAAGCAGCATCAATGTGACCATCTTGCATCTTCGCAGCTGCATCACCGAAACTATCGCTTTGACGTTGAATGTCCTTGTCAATGTCTAAACCGGCAGCGGCAAGAACTTTCTCAGTCAATCCCACAGTACCGGAACCGGCTGGTCCTACAGCCACTTTCAGACCCTTAAGGTCCTCAACATTCTTTGCACCTGTTTTGGCATTGGCAACGATTTGATATACCTCGTTGTAAACAACGCCTATGGATGATACGTTAGTAACAGGAGCGTTAAACGCACCTTTGCCTGCAAAAGCGTTTGCAGCAACGTTATTCATAGCCATACCAAGATCCATTTCACCTGCATTAATCAAATTAATGTTCTCAACGGAAGCTCCTGAAGCTTGAGCGGTTACAGTTATCTGCTCATCTTTCAAGAAGTTGTTCCATGCATTAGCCATTGCACCACCGAGTGCAAAATATGTACCGCCGCTAGAGCCAGTACCCATAACCAGGTCAACAGGTCCCCTTGGTTCTTCAGCAGGTTCTTCTGCATCAGGTTCTTCATTGCTGGCAGGAGGTGGAGTTTCTTGACTGCAAGCAACAATTGAAAAAGCTAAAATACAAACAACAAATAGTAATAAAAGTTTCTTCATTTTTTTCCCTCCAATTCAAATTCTTTGTTTCTTTTAATCTCCTCGATATTGAAAATCTATTACTTCTTTTTATTCATAAAAGAAGCAAATTATGATTATCAAATATATCTTTATCGCAATAATTGCGCGGGAGCTTATGAGGTTTCAAAAATTCTGCCCGCACATTGCATATGCAATGTGCTATCGGGCTTATTCATATGTTACATCAGCATCTTTGTTAGGATACTCAATTATCATACCTTCCCATGTTCTTATTGTTATTGTATCTCTGCCGCGTGAAATAACGTACTCAGGAAGCATTGGAGTCTTTCCTTTTCCTTTTGGTGCATTGACAATAAATGTAGGAATAGCTAAACCTGATGTATATCCTCTTAAATGTTCCATTATTTCTATTCCAACATCTACACTTGTTCTAAAGTGTAATGTACCTACTACACCTTTTGCATGGAAAATATAATAAGGTCTTACTCTGCAAGACAATAAACCTTGATTTAATCTCTTCATCACAAATTTATCATCATTAATGCCCCTTAATAATACTGATTGATTTCCAAGCGGTATTCCTGCATCCGCCAACATTGTGCAAGCTTTTTTCGTTTCTTCCGTTATTTCTAATGGATTATTAAATTGTAAGTTAATAAATAAAGGATGATGTTTCTTTAGCATATCACAGAATTCAGGTGTTACTCTTTGCGGTACTGTTACCGGCATCCTTGTACCTATACGTTTGTATTCAAGATGAGGTATATTATCTAATTGAGTTAATAACCAATCTATTCTGTCATCTGACAGCGTTAAGGGGTCTCCTCCGGTTATCAATACATCTCTGATTTCTTCATTAGCTGCAATGTAATCTACTGCTGCTTGTAAATTTTCTTGAGGCTGAGCCGTATCAAATTCACCTATATTCCTTCTTCTTTGGCAGTGACGGCAATACATTCCGCATACATTTGTTACGTTAATTATCAATCTGTCCGGATATCTTCTTGTAATGCATGGTGCCGGATTAGTGAATTCTTCTCCCATAGGGTCAGCTTCACCTATTCCTTCAACAAGCTCTAACCCTGTTGGAATTGATTGTAAGTAAATCGGATTTTCATAATGATTTCCTTTTGGATCTATAATTGAAAGAAAATATGGTGATATAGCCCAGCGGAATTTTTCTCCTACTTTGTCAATATCGGCTTTTTGTTTGTCTGTCAAATCAATAAATTCACTTAAAGTTTCTGCATCATTTATTCTTTTAGCAATTTGCCAATGCCAGTCATTCCATTCTTCATCCGTAGCATTGAAGTATTCTTTTATTTTCTTTTGTCTTTCCTTAATCTCATCTTGGAAATCTAAACCAAGAGGAATTTCTTTTTTAGCTTCCAAATATGGTTCAATTCTGCTTTTTAATACATTTGCACGTTCAAGGGAAATTTCTCTTGAAGTTTTTTTCATTTCACTCATAATAGTCCTCCTTAATATTCTTAAATTCTTAGTTGGCTAACTACTCATTAACACTAAGCAAAATTCATGCCAAAACAATATTTAAAAATTATTAATTCGGTAAATGTTTTCCTAAAATGATTAACTTATACCATAAATTTCTTAATTCTATATGTTTTTTTTGCATATTACTTTAAATATTAATTCTTTTTTGTATTTATTTTTTTGAAGACTTAATGTATTATACCAATATATAAATTCAAAGTCAATAAAATAAGTTTATTT
>DMWH01000005.1:0-1558 GCA_003483345.1 Clostridiales bacterium
GGGTCATCGGTTAATAATATTAAGTTTTCGTAGGTTGCTCTTGCTTTTTGCTCAGCAGCCATATCGTTGTATAAGTCTGCTATAGGATCTCCTTTCGCCTGTGTAAATTTTGAATCCCAATGTTCTCCTTCCGCATCAACTAAGAAGGGACATGTTTCATGGTCAGCAAAATACCCTCCCATACCGGCTGCAATTAATTCCTCCTTAGTGGCACCTTTTATTAACTTTTTAAATAAGGTAGCAACCATCTCCATATGGCCAAGTTCTTCGGTGCCGATATCAGTTAGTATTGCTTTTGTTTCATTTAGAGGCATGCTGAATCTTTGAGTAAGATAATTCATACTGGCGCTCAATTCACCGTCAGGACCGCCGTATTGATTTAAAACAGCTTTAGCCATTCGCACGTCTTTATTTGTAACTCTTACAGGATACTGCAATTTTTTTTCATACATAAACATAGAGTTATCATTCCTTTCTATATAATCTACTTACATTTCCCAAGGCCACGGGCTGTTTATATATCGCCAGTTGTCACCAACTTCATGGTTAAAAATAGTCATTGGTCCAAATTGCATTTCATATGCGTCCTTAACTTCTTTTAACCGGTCAGTGTACATTTTATGTCTATACAGGGCAACGGGGTCATTTGGGTGAGTATCTAAATAAAGTGCAGTATCTAATGCTGCAAATTGAAGTTTTTGTACTTCCAACAACATTTCCTGCTGTTGATTATATCTTTGATTTGTTCTGTTATAATCTACCATAATTACACCCCTCCTTGAAAAAATTCTGAATATGGAGTAACCAAATCCGGAAATATCGTACCTTGAACGAAAGCCTCGGTTAAATTGTTAAAATAACGAGGATTTATTTGATAAGGAACATATCCGTATCCCGGTTTTGGGTTTTCAGGCATATATGGCACCATTGGTATATAATTTTTATCATCTCTTCTAATCAAAATTTTCATTCCTTTCCTATGAATATTTGCTATTTCGTTAAAAAAATAGTTATTTTATATTATTCATAAATAGACAAAAAGTGACGCAATTTTCAAATGTTGTTAATGAACTATTCTCATTTTTAGTCCCTATTGTTATAAAAAAATACAAGATGATTCGGTTGAATCATCTTGTATAAGAAGGTATTCTTAAATTACTAATTTATAAATATTTACTTCACTGCTTTTTCTTAGTTTTCCTATCATTGGAACCAGTCTCGTGAAATGTTCTGTTTTAAAATGTTTATCCAAGGCATCTTTGCTCTCCCATTCCTCTATCATTGTTAGTATTGAATCATCTTCAATATCTCTGAATAAAATGTAGGAAATGCATCCTTCTTCTGTTCTGGTTTTTTCAACTAATTCTTCGTATAGTTTTATTGCTTCTTCTGCCTTGCCTTCTAAAAAGTAACCTTTAGCTACTACTTTAATCATACGTCCTCCTTATTTTTTTATAAAATATTAAAAATGTTTTGACAACCTTATGAAGTTGTGGTATTTTTATTATACGGGAGCTTAGCTCAGCTGGGAGAGCATCTGCCTTACAAGCAGAGGGTC
>DMWH01000005.1:1599-2484 GCA_003483345.1 Clostridiales bacterium
AATAAAAAAATATGTTGACAAAATAAGAAAAGCAACATATAATTTTAGAAAAATTATTAATTGTATAATTTTATGATTGGAAGAGTAGATTAAATAAAGCTTCAGCGAGCCGGAGCAGAGTGTGAGTTCGGTAGTGTAGTTTAATTGAAAAGAGTCCATGAAAAGATTCTCAGAAGTAGCAGTATGAGAATACGGTTAAAGACCGTTATCATGAAAGAGCGAAGCAGCTGCTTTATAAAAGAGTGGTACCGCGGTGTAAACACTGCCTCTTTATAGGCAGTTTTTTTTTGACCTGACACGTTGATGAAGGTATTGGGACAGAGCTCTAAAGTGAGGATAGTCTTTGAAGAAAGCATACATTGCAATTATAATTAGTTTTATTTTAATTTGGAGGAGCAGAAAATGAAAAAAGAAAAAGTGGTATTAGCTTATTCGGGAGGATTGGACACATCAATAATAATCCCTTGGCTGAAAGAAAATTACAATGATTTAGATATTATTGCCTGCTGTGTAAATGTAGGTCAGAACGATGACATGGAATTTGTTAAGAATAAGGCTTTATCTTCAGGTGCAAGCAAGGTATATATCGAAAATGCAGTAAATGAGTTTGTTGAAGAATATGTTTATAAAGGAATTAAGGCAAATGCTGCATATGAAGGGAAATACCTCTTAGGGACAGCTTATGCAAGACCGTTGATTTGCAAGAAACTTGTTGAAGTTGCTCATAAAGAAGGAGCAAAATATATTGCCCACGGGTGTACAGGAAAAGGAAATGACCAGGTACGTATTGAAACCGGAATAGCAGCATTGGACCCAACAATTGAAATTATTGCACCATGGCGTATATGGGATATAAAATCAAGGGAAGATGCAATTGATTATGCC
>DMWH01000005.1:2513-3550 GCA_003483345.1 Clostridiales bacterium
ATTGAGCCTGATTTTGAAGAATTGCTGTTAATGACAAACACTGTTGAAAAGGCCCCTGATTTGGCTGAATATGTGGAAATTGAATTTGAAAAAGGCATACCTGTAAAATTAAACAACAAGAAATTAAATGGGGAAGATATGCTTAAATCATTAAATAAAATAGGCGGCACCCATGGAATCGGCATATTGGATTTATTGGAAAACAGGCTGGTTGGCATGAAATCAAGAGGAGTATACGAAACCCCCGGCGGAACCATACTATTGGAAGCCCATAAATACCTTGAAAGTTTTGTATTGGAAAAAGAAGAAGCACATTTTAAGGAAATTGTTGCTCAAAAGTATGCGGAATTGGTGTACAATGCAATGTGGTATAGCGGTTTTAAGCAAGCACTTGATGCATTTATAGATTCAACCCAAGAAAAGGTATCGGGAAAAGTAAAACTTAAATTGTATAAAGGAACAATTAAGTTTGCAGGAATGACTTCTGAAAATGCATTGTATAATGAATCAATATCATCATTTGCTACCGGTGATTTGTATGATCAAAAGGATGCAACGGGATTTATACATTTATTCAGTCTGCCATACAAAATTCAGGCTTATAACAAAATGAACAAAAACAACAAGGCATCAGATGTTGTTTACAGTTTTAAAGAATAATGTAAGATTAATAAAGAGTACCTTACCAATAAAAGGGACGCAATATTGTATATTGTGTCCCTAATATTTTAAATGATGAGATTCTTTACATATGCTCAGAATTATCATGTATTGATAAACAACGATAAACAAATAAGCACTGGGGTGTCATCCTGAGCGCAAGCGAAGGATCTCAGGTTTTATAAAATGAGATTCTTCGAGCTAAAGCTCTCAGAATGACAAGCAGCTTATTCATAGCAATGGCATTAAATTCTATCCAAAGCTTTTTTGATTATTGCAGGTGCTATCCTGCATTTTTCTTCGGAAACGGCACATACTGCAAAACGAAGTCCCTTTTTTAACGGTATAGCAAATACATTTTCTTTAATTAACTCATC
>DMWH01000088.1:0-398 GCA_003483345.1 Clostridiales bacterium
ACTATATCCGGTGTTCAGATAGGCTTCAGAGAGCCTGATTTTTTTACTGACCCCATAGGGGCAAATTTAAGGGCAATCAAAAATGAAATAAAAAAGGCAAGAGAAAAGACAAAGGGTATTATTGCCATGAATTTTATGGCAGCAATGAACAATTATGAATTGTATGTTAAAAAGGCTGTTGAAGAAAAAATAGATTTAATTGTATCAGGCGCAGGACTTCCAATGGCACTTCCAAGATTAGTGAAGGGGAGCAATACGAAGATAGTTCCAATAGTATCTTCTGAAAAAGCTGCAAAAATAATAATCAGAAGTTATCTCAAATCAGATAGACTGCCGGATGCGGTAGTAGTTGAAGGGCCCTTGGCAGGTGGACATCTGGGTTTTAAGATGGAAGAATT
>DMWH01000088.1:419-1281 GCA_003483345.1 Clostridiales bacterium
ATCCCTTTAATTGCAGCCGGTGGAATAAGGACAAAGGATGATATCATTGAGCTTAAAGAAGCAGGAGCAGATGGTTTTCAAATAGCAAGCTTATTTGTTCCCACGGTTGAATGTGATGCTCACCAAAATTTTAAGTCAGCATATATCAATGCAAGAGATGATAAGATTAATATTATCAAAAGTCCGGTCGGAATGCCGGGAAGAGCTATAGAAACAAATTTTCTCACTCAAACGGAAAGAATTATAAAAAAATGCCACAAATGTATGCCTAACTGCAATCCTAATGAAATTCCATATTGCATATCGGAAGGGTTGATAAATTCCGTAGAAGGAAGAGACGGTCTCATTTTTTCAGGTGCAAAATTAAACAATGTAAATAAAATGACTACAGTAAAAGAAGTTATTAATAATTTAATTGGGTAATAAGATTAAGATAATATTTTAATTCCTCTAATGCAACAAGGGGACAGTTGCTATAATGATAACAACTTGTCTCCTTGTCGCATTATGACAAGGGGACGGGGGTGTTTTCATGTATGACAAGGGAAAGAGAATTTTGTAACATAGCAGGGGATGGAAGCATATTATGAATTAAAATACATATTTGTTTTTATTGTGGGGACAAGACAATATGTAAAAACAATTGAATTAAATTTATATGAATTTTTAGGTAAAATAATTCAAAAAATATCTTGACAAAGTATTTGTATTGGTGTAGTATGTTTTTTAATATTAATATTTGCTGTGAAGAGGAATAGTAATGAAACATGGACTTAGAGAGAAGGTTGGCCGGTGAAATACCTTTGTCCCAATGTTGATTGAACCCGCCTCAGAGCGTTTGGGAGTAACAACCCAAAGGGAA
>DMWH01000088.1:1354-3240 GCA_003483345.1 Clostridiales bacterium
TAATAACAAAATATTAAAGAAGGAGGTTTCATTATGAGTGGAGATACACTACAGATTTTTGTATCAATGATTATTTACATGGCTGTTGTTATAGGCATCGGATTATATTTTGCAAAACGTGCCAATGAGAGCAGTGAAAATTATTTTTTAGGAGGTAGAACACTTAGCCCATTGGTTACAGCTATGAGTGCCGAAGCATCAGATATGAGCGGCTGGCTTTTAATGGGACTTCCCGGAGTTGCATACTGGTATGGCTTAAGTGATGCTGCATGGACTGCAATAGGTTTAGCGGCAGGAACGTATTTAAACTGGTTGTTTGTTGCAAAAAGGCTTCACAACTATTCGATTGCAGCAGGTAATTCAATAACACTTCCTGATTTTTTAAGCAATCGTTTCAAAGAAAAGAATAAAATAATTATGTCTATTTCTGCGGTATTTATTTTAGTATTCTTCATTGTTTATGCTTCCAGCTGTTTTGTAACGGTGGGTAAACTTTTTAATGCACTGTTTGGATTTAAATATCAGTATATGATGATATTAGGGGCTGCCTTTGTATTATTTTACACATTTATAGGAGGTTTTCTGGCAGAAAGCGCCTCCGATACATTGCAGGCATTTGTTATGATTATTGCTTTAGTCACAATCTTTTTTGTTGGAACTCTTGCAGCGGGAGGAGCAGCACAAGTTATAGAAAATGCAAAAGAAATCCCCGGGTTTTTTGAATTTTTCGGTATAGCCTCACCTAATGTAACGGATGGTGTGCAAGAGGTTGTTAATGGAGTACCTCAATATAACGAAGCAGGAGAGTATGGCCTTTACACGATTTTATCAACTCTTGCATGGGGATTGGGATACTTCGGAATGCCACAGGTATTATTGAGATTCATGGCTATCAGAGATTCTAATGAGTTAAAAACATCAAGAAGAATTGCAACGGTATGGGTAGTTATTTCCTTAGGTGCTGCCACAGCCATAGGAATAATAGGAAGAGCAGTATTTCCTACTACACTTTTGACATACAGTGATTCAGAAAGTATTTTCATTGTACTTTCATCAAATTTACTTCCTGCATTTCTAGCCGGTTTTGTAATGGCAGGGATTTTAGCAGCAACAATAAGTTCATCTGATTCATATTTATTGATTGCAGCTTCGGCATTTTCCAAAAATATATACCAGCATTTAATTAAAAAGGATGCAACCGACAAACAGGTTATGAATGTTTCAAGGATTATCTTGGTTTTGATTTGTATTATAGGTATATTTATAGCCCTTGATGAAAACAGTGTTATTTTCACAATAGTATCCTTTGCTTGGGCAGGGTTCGGGGCTACCTTCGGACCNNCAGGAATGCTGGCAGGGGGTATAATGGTATTTGTTTGGAAGCTTGTTTTAAGGCCTATGGGCGGGCTCTTTGGAGTATATGAACTTCTTCCCGCATTTATAGTATCCTGTCTGTTTATTTATGCAGTATCTAAAATGACTGCGGAGCCTTCGGAAGAAATACAGAAAGAATTTGAAGCGGTAATGAAAATGTAATAATTTTGGTGCCAAATAATTTTGGTGCCAGGCACCTTTGGCACCATTAGGATGATATATAAGGGATAACTCTTTTTATAATTTCATTTACGGCATCGTCCAGTGTTTTATCATTTAAAACTTCAATGTCGCAATATTTCTTATACAGATGAAGTCTTTCATTGTATAGGGTAAATACTTTATCTCGCCCTTCTCTTAGGAGAGGGCGGGTTTTTATGTCGATATCTTCTATGATTTTTTCCGGAGGTCTGTTTAAGAATACTATAATTGAATTTTGTTTCAAATAGTCTATATTTTCTTTCCTTTTTATTATTCCTCCGCCGGCAGCTATTATAAGCGATGTTTTATTG
>DMWH01000088.1:3267-6672 GCA_003483345.1 Clostridiales bacterium
CTATATTATCATCCATATCGAAAAATTCCATGTTTAATTTTTTTGAAAGCATCATGCCAACAGTTGTTTTTCCGCTCCCCGGCATGCCGATTATAACTATATTCTTCATTTTTTATCCTTCTTGTTGTATGTCCTTGCTGCATTTCATTATTTGAAAGTAAATGTCATCAATGAACTTGGAATATTCCTTATTTTCCAAATAACTTATGCAAGATTCAACAACCTGCTTTTCTCTTGTTTCATCATATATGGAAAGTCCTTGTTTTCTTTTGTAATTACCTATTTCATTCACTATATTAAATCTTTTTTCCAATAGTCTGACTATTTCTTTATCTATCTTGTTTATTTCTGTTCTTGCTTTATCAAGCTCCATTTTTCACCATCCCTTTCCAAAATTAAATCAAGTAAGGCAAGAGCGCAAGCTCCTTCTATAACGGGAACAACTCGAGGTACAATACAGGGATCGTGACGGCCTTTAGTATTTATGATAGTATTTTCCATAGATGATATATCAACCGTATTCTGACTCAAGGATATTGAAGGAGTGGGTTTTATTGCGGTTCTAAATACTATGGGCATTCCGTTTGTTATTCCTCCCAATATACCTCCGTTATTATTGGTAGAAGTAATTATTTTATTATTTTCTACTTTAAATTCATCATTGGCTTCTTTTCCCGTAAGCTCAGTAATTTTAAAACCTGCACCAAATTCAATTCCTTTAATTGCAGGTATGGAGAATATTATATGTGATATTTTGCTTTCAACCGAATCGAAAAACGGCTCCCCGTACCCTGCAGGAATATTTATGATAAATGTTTCCACTATTCCTCCCAAGGAGTTTCCTTTTTCTTTTTGCTCAATTATGGCTGTTTTCATAAGGGCTCCTTTTTCTAATGAAATGATGGGGAAACTCATTTTCTTTAGATTTTTTATTGTAATTGCATCAATATTTTCGATATTTTCGTCATTTATATTGTAAATGCTTTTTATGCGGCTGCCTATAAATATTTCTCTGCTTTCCAATAATTGCATAGCAATTGCTCCTGCAAATAAAAGCGGTGCGGTAAGCCTTCCGGAAAAATGACCTCCTCCCCGGTAGTCATTATATGATGAATATTTTATGTAACCCGTGTAATCGCTGTGACCGGGGCGAAGCTTAAACCTATCGCCGTAATCCTCATACTTCTTATCTTTATTATAAATTATTGCGGACAGCGGGGTTCCTGTAGTTTTTCCTTCTAAGAAACCGCTGAGTATTTTATATTCATCCTCTTCTTTTCTCTCGGTTGACAAATTACTTTTTCCGGGAAGCCGTCTGTTCATCTGTTGATTTATGTAATCCAAATTTATTGCATATCCTGATGGCAGTCCGTCAATTACAACACCTATTGCTTCTCCGTGTGATTCCCCGAATATACTTATTTTTAGTTTATTTCCAATCATTGAGCTCATAAATAGCACCTCCTAAGCTTTGATAATCATCCCAAAATTTTGGATATGATTTTTTGACTGATTCATATCCTTCCAAAACAATCGGATTATCGCATTTAATTGCTGCAATTGCCAATGCCATGGCAATTCTATGGTCATTATGGCTGTCTACGGTTGCATTTCCGTACAAGGAGCTTTTTCCATTAATTATAAGTCCATTTTTTGTTTCTTCTATTAAAGCTCCTAGCTTTTTCATTTCTGAGGCAGTTGCCTCAAGCCTGTCTGATTCTTTAAATCTCAGTCTTCCTGCATTTATAATTTTGGTTGTGCAGTTTTCTTTCAAGGATGCAAGAACCGATATTACGGGAACTAAGTCCGGTATTTGAGAAGCATCTATCGTTATTTCCTCCATAGGCGAAGAATATTTTTCTGCTATATTTAATATTTCTTTGTCACCCTGCAGTGAATCATAGTTTAAACCTAGACATTCAATTTTGCATCCCAATACATTTGCAGCAAGAAAAAATGCTGCTTGTGAAAAATCACCTTCAATACTGTAGTCAAATGCTTTATATTTCTGAGCCCCTTTTATATAATAATTATTCTCATCTATTTTTTCAATATTTACATTGTATCTTTTCATGACATCCAGTGTCAGCTTGATATAATTCTTTGATTCGGGTTCACCGATGATTTTAATTTCTGAACCAACATCAAGAAGAGGGAGGGCAAAAAATAATCCGGTGATAAATTGAGAACTTACATTGCCCGGGATTTTGTAAGAACCGCCTTTTAGTCTGCCTCTTATTTTGAGAGGGAGCTTTCCTGCATTCGTTTCATATTCAATATTTGATTTCCTAAAAATTTCATAATATATATCCAAGGGCCTTTCATTCAAACGTCCCTTTCCCTTAAAAGTGCATTCATCTTTTAAAACCAAGGACAAAGGTATAAGGAACCTCAGAGTTGAGCCTGATTCATTGCAGTCAATTGCATTATTCAAAATTTTATTGCTCCTTTTAACGAGAATGAAATCATCCGCTTCCTTAATATCCGCACCCAATGTTTTCATTCCTTCAATAGTGGCTCTTATATCATCCGAAAAAATTATATTGCTGATTTTGCTTTCTTCCATGGAGAGAGAAGCACATATTATTGCTCTGTGGCTTATACTTTTTGACGGTGGGATAGTAATTTTCCCTTTTAATAATGAAGGTTTTATCAACAAACTCTTTTTTTTGTAGTTCTTGCTTAACATAATAACACCTGCTATACGGTAATGATTAAAATTTATCACAATATCATGGTATGTCAATAGTTTTTTGAATAGCGGATAAAAGTAAATTGCTAAATTGAAAATATGATGGTACAATAAATTTACGTAAATAGGGACAATCCTTGTCCCTTGTTATATACAAGGAGGAATTATGAGCAACATTATAGTATTGGCATTAGGCGGAAATGCATTGGGTAATGACCCGCAGGAGCAAAAGGAAGCAGTTAAACACACTTCAAAATCAATAGTTGATTTAATTGAAGCAGGAAATCAGGTAATTTTATCTCATGGGAACGGTCCGCAAGTCGGGATGATAAATTTAGCTATGGATGCANNTTTCCGGAATGCGGTGCCATGAGTCAAGGTTACATCGGTTATCATTTACAAAATGCTATACAAAACGAATTGAAATTAAGGGGGATAAAAAAATCTGTTGCAACAGTAGTAACTCAAGTTGTGGTTGATAAAAATGACCCTGCATTTCAAAATCCTACAAAACCAGTAGGCTCTTTTTACACTAAGGAAGAAGCAGAGTTAATGACAGCTAAAGGATTTACATTTAAAGAGGATGCAGGCAGGGGGTACAGAAGAGTAGTACCTTCTCCAAAACCAATAGACATAGTAGAAATTGATTTCATTAAATCATTGGTTGATACAGGTAATATTGTTATTGCCGCAGGGGGCGGCGGAATTCCCGT
>DMWH01000088.1:6702-7291 GCA_003483345.1 Clostridiales bacterium
GCTGTAGAAAAGGTAGCTGTGAAATTTGGCAAACCGGAACAGAAATGGTTATCTGAACTGACTGTGGAAGAAGCTGAAAAGTATATTGCAGACAAGGAATTTGCAGAAGGCTCCATGCTTCCAAAGGTAAGGGCTGCCATATCCTTTGCCACATCCAAGACGGGCAGAAAGGCATTAATTACTTCATTGGAGAAAGCGGCTGAGGGTTTGGAAGGAAAGACGGGTACATGGATAATCGCTTAAGCTCAGGATGACAAACAATGGGTGTAAGGAATGTTTACAAATTGTCGATTCTTATTGCAGTATCAACATCTATATGATATAATTTATTAAAAATCGGACATGTGGGAGGTATTATGAAAAAATTAAATAGAATTATTTTACTTTCTGTTGTGCTGGCTTTGTTGCTTACAATGACTGCAAATGCAGCTGTCTTTAGTGATATATCAAATCATTGGGCAAGAAGCTATATAGAGAGAGTTGAAAAAAATGGACTTGTTTCCGGATATGAAGATGGTACATTCAAACCGGACAACAATGTAACCGTATTGGAATCCCTGGTTATGATGTCGAGATTATATAAAATCGA
>DMWH01000132.1:0-4205 GCA_003483345.1 Clostridiales bacterium
GAATCTACTTTTTTATACTCCTTCGAGCCTTCAAATATAAACTCTTCATCGTCCGAATCTATTATGACGGCATTTTCCAAAACATCTCTAACCAGTTGGTCTATTGAAGTTTCATCTACCTTTTCGGTATATGAATATCCCATTTTACCCTTGTAAACCCCTCTTAAGGAAAGTCCTTCGCTTTCCGACAAATTATACGTGTCAAGCTCTTTCTGAAAAACCTTCAATGTAAGGCTGCTTCCTGCAGAATAATAAACTTCCATGTCATTCAGGCCCTTTTCTCTGCCTTTTTGAAATATTTTATCAATCAATGATTTCATTTCCATTATTACTCACCTTCCCTTCCGCCTACTGTTAATTCCGAAACCCTAATCATAGGCTGGCCTACATTTGCCGGTATGCTTCCGCTTACGGAGCCGCACATACCCTGGCTTTGAAGCAGATTGTTTCCTACCATATCAATTTTATTAAGTACTTCGGTGCCTTTTCCTATCAGCGTAGCTCCCCTTACAGGCTCTTTTATTTTACCGTTTTCAATTATGTATCCTTCCATTACTGCAAAGTTAAATTCTCCGGTGGCAGGGTTAACCGAGCCTCCGCCCATATGTTTTGCATAAAGCCCCTTTTCCGTATTAGCAATTATTTCTTCAGGCGTTGAACTGCCGTTATCTATAAATGTATTTGACATTCGTGATGTCGGCGGGAATCTGTAGGATTGACGCCTTGAGGAGCCTGTTATATCCATATTCATTCTTCTTGCATTTAATTTATCTATCATGTAACCTTTAAGTATCCCGTTTTCTATGAGCACATTTCGCTGTGATTGAGTTCCTTCATCATCTATGCTGAATGAGCCCCACTCATTGGGAATTGATCCGTCATCTATGGCTGTAACTATAGGCGATGCAATTTGCTGTCCGATTTTTCCGGCAAATACGGAAAGGCCTTTTGCAACCGATGTTGCTTCTAATCCGTGACCGCATGCTTCGTGGAAAATAACTCCTCCAAATCCGTTATCGATAATTACAGGCATCCTGCCGCTGGGACTGTACTTGGCTTTAACCATTGTTACCGCTATTCTTGAAGCTTCCTTGGCATAATAATCTATATCAAGATTTTCAAAAAATTCGTAGCCTTTGCTTGCTCCCGGTGCGAAAAATCCTGACTGCATTTCACCGTCTTTACTTGCTACGGAAGAAATCCCGAGTCTTGAGCGAACCCTCGTATCTTCCTTCCACAATCCTTCAGAATTAGCCACCATTATATTTTGTATATAATCGGTGTAATTTATAGAAACCTGTGTAATCAGTTCATCATAATTAAAAGCAATGTCATATGCCTTTTTCATTACTTGAACCTTTTTAGTTTTTTCGACCTTGGACGGGTCTATTTGTATGATATTTATATTTTTAACATCTGACTTTGTCAGATTTATTGTTAAGTCAATGATGTTTCCTTCCACGGCTTGAGCAGCTTTTTTAGCTGTTTCTATTAAAGTGTCTTCATCAGACTTATTCGTATATGCATAAACACTGTTAAATCCTTTGAATATTCTGATACCTACGCCATAATCTCTTCCGGACATGGTGCTTTCCACCTTGCCGCCTATCATAACAATACCGTTGTTAGTTCGGTCTTCTACAAAAATTTCGGCGAAATCACCGCCGGTAGATAAAGCAGCCGTAAGCGTATTTTCAATCAGTTTTCTACTTAACACATAATCACTCCTTTTCGTCTAATATGAGATTATTTTACCATACTTTCCTAAAACTATTAATAATTATATATAAAAGAAATTAAAAAAGATCCTCCAATCAGCCTTAGGATACCTAATCATCACCCCGACAGTCGTGGAAGATCTTATATCATTCTTATTTTAGTTCTTCGTCCGCTTTCTTATCTATACCAATTTTATTTTCCAATTCTTCAACTCTTTTTTTTAACTCTCTTATCGATGTATTTACATATCCTACATAAATTATAATTCCAAACACAATAGCAAATGAAGCTATCATATTTAAATCTATTTCAAATAAATTTATCAAAGAACATGCCTCCTATTGTATTATCGTATTCAAACACTGAGGCGGTCCCTTTGTAATGAAAAGGACCGTCCTCAATGGAAACAGTATAGATCATGACAATTTAATTCGGTGGTATGTTTTCTTGCCTTTTTTAATCATCAGCTTTGAATCTT
This sequence comes from Clostridiales bacterium, assembly GCA_003483345.1. Taxonomy (GTDB): domain Bacteria; phylum Bacillota; class Clostridia; order Tissierellales; family Sedimentibacteraceae; genus Sedimentibacter. Next base: position 2,198 of record DMWH01000132.1, read on the forward strand.
CAAAGTCAGCTTCCGTAACTGTTGCACCTATATCATCTATAATTGCATCATTTACAGCAACTCCGGCCTGCTCGATAAGCCTTCTTCCTTCGCTTTTTGATTTTATTAATCCTGCCTTAAGCATTAAGTCAATAACAGATATGCTTTCACCCAGTTCTGCTTTTGTTAATTCTGTAGTCGGGATATTTTCTGAATCAGCTCCGCCTCCAAATAAAGCTCTTGCAGCTTCCTGTGCATTAACTGCATCTTCTTCCGTATGAATCATCTTAGTTATTTCAAATGCAAGAATCTCTTTAGCTTTATTTATTTCAGCGCCTTTTAATGCTCCCAATCTTCTTACTTCATCCATAGGTAAGAATGTAAGAAGTGCCAAGCATTTCTCCACATCGGCATCATCAATGTTTCTCCAGTACTGATAGAATTCATAAGGTGTGGTTTTATTCCTGTCAAGCCACAATGCTCCTTTTTCGGTTTTCCCCATTTTTTTGCCTTCGCTGTTTGTCAATAAGGCAAATGTCATGCCATAAACCTGTTTGCCTGCTTTTTTTCTTGTCAGTTCAACACCGGCTATTATATTTGACCATTGGTCGTTTCCGCCCAATTGCATCTTGCAGTCGTATTTTTCATTTAAAATATAGAAGTCGTAAGCCTGCATAAGCATATAGCCGAATTCAAAGAATGTAAGACCCTGGTCCATTCGATTTTTATAGCAATCTGCTGCAATCATTTTGCTGATTGTAAAATGTACACCCACTTCCCTCATGAATTCAAGGTAATTCAAAGGTAAAAGCCATTCGGAATTTCTTGGCATCAGGGCTTTTCCATCCGTAAAATCAAGAAATTTCTCAAATACCTTTTTAAAGTTTTCTGCATTTTTGGTTATGGTTTCAAATGACATAACCGAGCGCATTCCGGTTCTGTCACTGGGGTCTCCTATCATTGTTGTCCCGTCACCTAGTAATGCTATAGGTCTGTGCCCGTATTTCTGCATTATTGACATTACCATTATTTGTATAAAGTGGCCTATGTGAAGACTGTCCGCTGTCGGGTCAAATCCTATATAAAATGTTACGGATTCTTTTCCCAATAATTCTCTTATTTCTTCTTCATGAGTGCATTGCTCCACATACCCTCTTTCAACTAATACATCAAAAACATTTCCTTTTTCCATCTATTGCCCTCCTAACTAAATAAGGGTTATTTCATCCGAAAGGACGAGATAACCCGTGGTACCACCTTAATTTGCCTAAGCCTCTTGCTGATTTAACGGACAGATAAGCCGCTGTGCTTTTCACACAGAACTCCGGAATCGTATTTCACACTTTGTGCTGTGTATCTTTCACCACCCGATACACTCTCTAAATTGTAACCAAAATGTTACTTAAGTTCCTTCACAGTCATGATAAAGTATTATTGGAATAATAATATAAAATTTAAGTGTTGTCAAGAAGTAAATTTGTTAATTAAATACAACCCTTACAAATAATGCCCTAATAATTAACCTTTTATTAAGTATTTTTGAATAAACTATATATATTTGTCATAATTATGTATTTATTTCTTTTGTTTGTAAAATAGTGTAATATTATTGACACATTTGGCATTATAAGAAGTTATTGATTGTTTTTTTAGGGGAATTGCAGTGCTATAATTCTGATATGGCGAAAACTCATTAACAAGTTCTAGCTTTTCAAAGGAACAGGCCTTACCTGTTTCGAAAAAAATCTTAGACTATATAGGAGTAAATTATGAAAAGAAGAATTATAGCATTAACATTAGCGTTAGTAATAGCGTTATCATCAACATCAGCATTTGCTGCAACAACAAATTGCACATCGGTAAATTATAAGTATAATCTTAAAGATTTTATCAAAACTAACACAAGCAACTATGCTAACAAAAACACACAGTATAAAATTACTGTTAACGGAAAAACAGTAGATTTAAAATCAATTGACTGGAAAACGGTTTTAAAACAATATGCACCGGCACAAAAACCGGCAGCACC
>DMWH01000132.1:4240-5700 GCA_003483345.1 Clostridiales bacterium
GAACAAAAAGTAGTAGAACTTGTAAATATTGAAAGACAAAAAGCAGGCTTACCGGCATTAAAAATGGATTCAGCAATTTCAAACGTGGCAAGAACTAAATCTAAAGATATGGCAGTAAACAATTATTTTGCCCACCAGTCACCTACTTATGGCAGTGCGGGCGATATGTTAAGACAGTTTGGAATCAGCTGGCGTGCATGGGGTGAAAACATTGCAGCCGGTCAAAGAACTCCTGAGATAGTGGTAGATGCATGGATGAATTCACCCGGACACAGAGCAAACATCTTATCATCTAACTTCTCAAAAATTGGAGTTGGATATGCAACAAACTCAAGCGGAAGACCATATTGGACACAAATATTCACTAATTAAAATTAATTACAATATTAAAAATGTGCAAGACTTGACTAAGTTTTGCACATTTATTTTTTTATTTTGGTTTATAAAATAATTTTATCTCTTGTTATATCGCTTAAGTTTTTGCAACCGGTCATTATCATTGTTTCTCTTAATTCAGCACCGATTTTTTCGGTATACATTTCAACACCTTCTATACCGCCACCAAAAGCAGCAATGGCATATGGTCTTCCTATTAATACTGCATCTGCTCCCAATGCTATTGCTTTAAATACATCAGCTCCCGAGCGAATTCCTCCGTCAACGAAAATCTTAAGCTTATCTCCCACTGCTTCTCTTATTTCAGGGAGCATGGCGCATGTAGCCGGCGCATCAGCTAATACCCTTCCTCCGTGAGAAGATACCACAATACCATAGGCGCCTGCCTGATAAGCCTTTTCCGCTCCTTTAGCTGTCATTACTCCTTTAATGATGAAAGGAAGATTGGTTGCATCTGTTAATTCTTTAAGCTCTTCAACACTCTTTGCAGAAACGGGCTTGCCTGCCAATGCTAAGTTGATAAGTCCTGCAGAATCAATGTCCATTGCAAATGCCATAGCATTTACTTCTTCAATCATTTTTATTTTTTCCAAAGCCTTGTCATTTTTCCATGGTTTAATAGTAGGTACTGCAATTCCATTTGCTTTCTTTATTATTGGCAGGCTGTCCAAGAATAAATTATCCATAGGTCCATCTCCTGTAAACCCGGCACATCCTGCCTTTAGTGTACCGTTAACAATTGCTTCGGCATATTCTGCTTCTGTCATGGAACCGTTGTAATTTAAAACCATGCCTCCGATGGGAGCTGCAAAGAATGGATATTTAAAATTCTTTCCAAACAATGAAATAGAAGTGTCTTGTCCTTCATTTTTGTAAATAGTGTCCATATTAATTTTAACAGAAGCCAGAAAATCAATACAAACCTTAAATGCATTACCGCTGCCTTTACCTCCAACACCGGGCACTTCACCTTTGCATACTACCCCGTTGCATTCCTTGCAAACCCTGCATCTTGGTGCCATTTTTTCTCTTGCTTTGTTTAATAATTCGTTATAATCCATGTT
>DMWH01000132.1:5866-6045 GCA_003483345.1 Clostridiales bacterium
TTAACTTGTCGTTAACTCTTTTAAGTTCGCCTTCAAGCCTTGTTTTTTCTTTTTCAAGTCTTTCGATTTCTTTTTCATAATCTATTAAATCAGCTAAGGGCAGATAAATTTCTGTTCCGTCAATAACTGAAGAAGCCGTATCTTCGCCTATTTCTTTCTTATCATTTACAATTTTTACT
>DMWH01000132.1:6064-8683 GCA_003483345.1 Clostridiales bacterium
TGTCTTGCTTTTGTATTTGAAGGAATAAATATTGCCCTTGCTTTCCTTGAAGGCAGTACATTCATTTCTGCCCTTGTGTTACGGATACTTCGAACTGCTTCCATTATAAACTCAATATTTTCTTCTGCCTCTTCAGAAATCTCTTCTTCNNTATGACCATATTTCTTCTGTGATAAATGGCATAAAGGGATGTAAAAGCTTTAACATATCCTTTAAAACCCTAATCAATACAAACCTTGCCGTATCCTTGTCATCACCATCATCGCCATAAAGTCTCGGTTTAACAATTTCTATATACCAGTCGCAGTATTCATTCCATATAAAATCATAAACCCTCTGTGCAGCCATTCCCAGTTCAAATTTTTCAAGATATTCGGTAGCTTCCTTAGCTGCTTTGTTAACTCTTGAAATTATCCATTTATCTTCTGTTTTATAGTTTTTCCTTGCCCTTTCTTCATCTGTCAAATCTCCGTCTATATTCATTAATACAAATCTTGAAGCATTCCACAGTTTATTTGCAAAATTACGGCTTGATTCCAATCTGTCATAATTAAATCGTGTGTCGTTTCCGGGAGAAATCCCTGTCATAAGCATGAAACGAAGAGCATCTGCACCGTAGTTGTCGATAATATCAAGAGGGTCTATGCCGTTTCCTAATGATTTGCTCATTTTTCTGCCTTCCGCATCTCTCACCAAACCATGAATAAATGTATACTTAAAGGGTGATTGACCTGTAACTTCCAAAGCTGAAAATACCATTCTTATAACCCAGAAGAATATAATATCGTATCCTGTAACCAAAACATCCGTAGGATAGAAGTATTTTAAATCTTCTGTTTCATGGGGCCAGCCTAAGGTTGAAAACGGCCAAAGTCCGGATGAAAACCATGTATCGAGAACATCTTCATCCTGTATAATATTGGTGCTGCCGCATTTATTGCATTTTTCTGGAGCAACTTTTTGAACCATCATTTCATCGCAGTCCTGGCAGTAATATGCAGGAATCCTGTGGCCCCACCACAATTGTCTTGAAATACACCAGTCTCTTATATTTTCAAGCCAGTGATTGTAAATTTTTGTAAAGCGGTCCGGAACCAGCTGCATTTCTTTATTTTCAACTACCTTTAATGCAGGTCCTGCCAATGGTTTCATTTTTACAAACCACTGGTCGGAAATTCGAGGCTCAATAATATTGTGGCACCTGTAACATGTTCCTACATTGTGGTCGGTATTCTCTGTCTTAATCAAATACCCATTTTCTTCAAGGTCCTTTACAAATGCTTCTCTGCACTCAAAACGATTCATGCCTTTGTATTTGCCGGCAACTTCATTCATGGTTCCGTCTTCATTCATACAGCTTATTTGCTCTAGGTTATGACGAAGTCCAATTTCAAAGTCGTTAGGGTCATGAGCCGGAGTTATTTTCAATGCACCTGTACCCTTTTCCATATCGGGGTATTCATCCGCTATAATTGGAATTACTCTTCCAACTAGTGGAACAATTACTTTCCTTCCGATTAAATGTTTATATCTTTCATCTTCAGAGTGTGCAGCTATAGCAACATCTCCGAAAATTGTTTCCGGTCTGGTTGTAGCAATGATAAAATACTCATCCTTATTATCAGCAAATGGATATTTTACATAATAATACTTGCCTGCAGTATCCTCATGTTCAACTTCTATATCGGAAAGAGTTGTCAGGCAGTCAGGACACCAGTTTATAATTCTTTTTCCTTTATATATAAGTCCTCTTTCGTACAGCCTTACAAAAAACTCAGTAACGGCTTCATTACAGCCATCATCCATGGTGAATCTTTCTCTTGACCAATCGCAGGAATTACCTAATCTTTTAACCTGCTCAACAATCCTGCCGCCAAATTCTTCTTTCCATTTCCAAGCTCTTTTAAGAAATTCTTCCCTGCCTATATCTTCCTTGGTTTTTCCTTCTTCCTTTTTAAGTCTTTCAACTACTTTTACTTCGGTTGCAATGCTTGCATGGTCAGAGCCGGGAAGCCACAAAGCTTCATAACCCATCAATCTCTTCCATCTGATGAGAACATCCTGCAGTGTTTGGTCCAAAGCATGCCCCATATGAAGCTGCCCTGTAATATTCGGGGGCGGCATCACGATCGTAAATGGTTTTTTATCTTTGTTTATCTCTGCTCTAAAGCAATTTTCATCCATCCAGATTTTATAAATTTTATTTTCAAATTCCTTCGGATTGTATTTACTTGGTATGTTAATTGCCATAATATCCTTCCTTTCTTTATATTGTATCATTGTCGGAATAACAAGTAGTATCATTCCGGGGTAGAGCCTGTATGGGTTATAAATAAAAAACCACCGGATTTCATCAAAAGGACGAGAAACCCCGCGGTACCACCTAATTTCCATTACGGCTCTTAAAAAATATAACGGTTACTCCGTTTAATCTTACTTTTACTTCAGATTAAATGCTCAAAAGCTACCTTCGGCACACATTGACCTATGAAGACTTTCATCCGGTGGTCTTCACTCTCTGACAAGTTTATGCACTTACTCCTCTTTTTCATCGCAAATATTTAATTACATATCATATTATTAAAATTTAATGTTTTTGTCAACAACTTTTTCTTAATT
>DMWH01000094.1:0-4661 GCA_003483345.1 Clostridiales bacterium
AGGAGTGATATTGTGATATTGTCGGAAGAACAAAAAAATCATTATAAAAGACAAATAATAATACCTGAAATAGGTGAACAGGGTCAAAAAAAGCTTCTTGATTCAACTGTCTTGGTGTATTGCGAAAATACAGACAGTCTAAGACCCTTGGCATACTATCTTGCTGCTATGGGAATAGGAAAAATATTTTGTGATTTACAAGATAAAATCGGCGCTGACTCCTTATTTGCTGAGGTAATTGATTTAAACAATGATACAAAAATTGATTATCTTAATGAAGAAAACTATTCGGGAGGTTTTTCGGAGATATATGAAAATAACAAGAACCATCCCCAAAATTTTTGCAGGATTGTTTTGGGAAATTATAGTTTTATAAAAAATTCAGCAGCTAAATTATTAAACGATAAATATTTACCGACTATTATATCAGCTAACAGCCAATGGAAGGGTACACTGCAGACATTTATCAATGAGGATTTGTTTAAGAATTTTATTGCATTAATAGCAGATAATAATACAAAAGATTTTAGTCCGCCTTTTTTAGCCAATGCATTATCTGCAACGCTTTCTTCTATAGAATGTGTTAAGCTTTGCCTTAATATCGGTAATATAACAAAAGATATGCTGTTTTTTGATTTGTTTAATATGGAATTTAAACAAACAGATAATAATGCTAACTTGTTTGAATTTTTAAATGAAGCAAATAAAATGGATATTAAACAAAAATTATCTGATGCAAAAGTCTTGATTGTAGGTGTGGGAGGCTTAGGCTCTCCGGCAGCCTACGGAATGGCAATGGCTGATGTCAACACATTGGGGTTATTGGATTTAGATGAAGTGGAAATGAGCAATTTAAACAGACAAATACTTCATTCCTTTTCACGCATCGGTATGCCGAAGGCAAGCTCAGCAGAATTTATGCTAAAAAAGCTAAACCCAAGCATAAATATTAAAACCTATAAAACTGAATTAACCCGAGATAATGCAGAAAAAATTTTTTTGGAATACGACCTGATTATTGCTGCGGTTGATAATATACCTTCAAGGTATCTGATAAATGATATATGCTTTTTATTAAATAAACCTTTTGCTGAGGCAGGAGTTTTGAGATTTGACGGCACTGCAACCACCCTTGTTCCTAAGGAAGGACATTGTTACAGGTGTTTATATCCCAATGTGGACAGCAGCAATTTATCAGGTAATAATGGTGTCTTAGGTTCTGTTCCGGGAGTTATGGGTTTTATACAAGCGGCAGAAGCAGTAAAAATATTGTCCGGATTTGGAAAAACCTTAAAAAATAAAATACTCTTGTTTGATTCATTGGCAATGGATTTTAATATTATTGATATTGAAAAAAATCCCCGATGTCCTACATGTGGAAAATAACCTATTATTCTCATTTATGTAAGAAATTTTTTAACTGAAAAATTTCTAAATATTTAAATTTTTACCTCTTTATATTGAGTTATTTCTGGAGATACTATTAAAAAATAATTCATTATGGAGGTGACTATGAAAAAATTTAAAAAATTTACAATTATTTTTTGTGCATTAATGCTTTTATTGGTTGCATGTGCACCTGGAGATGGAAACCTAAATGAGGACGAAGACAACGAGCCTATTGATGAACCTATTGATGACAATAATACCGGAGCAAATGCAAATAATGATACCTTTGACGAAGAAGAAAAAACATTGACAGGATCTGCACAAGGATATGGAGGAGAAATAAACGTAACAGTTGTAGTTAACGGAGAGGATATAGTATCGGTTGAAGCTGAAGGAAAAGATGAAACTGAGGGTGTAGGCTCTTTGGCAATAGATGAACTTCCTGATAAAATAGCACAAGCAAATTCAACAGATGTTGACAATGTATCTGGTGCTACGAAAACAAGCGAAGGAATAAAGCAAGCGGTTAACAATGCATTACAGAGTAATAAACAATCAAAACAATAGCAAAATGCATATGAAAAACCAGCCGACAGGCTGGTTTTAATCATATAAGGAGGATAAAATCAATGACGTGGATGATTCCCTGATACATTCGATTTTATGCAGCTCGTCTTGAATAGCTTTTAAACCTGAAGGTGCACTGCATCTTACTTTCATAAGTATGCACCAAGTGCCGGTGACTATATGGCATTCTTCAATTACTAAATCAGGAATAGCCAAGTTTTTTAATTGTTCCAAAAGCTTATCATAATCAGCAGTTCTCACTCTTAATGAAATAATTGCATATGTGGTAAAACCAAGTTTTGACCAGTCTATCATTGCCTTGTATCCTGTTATAATACCCTGATCTTCCAATTTTGCAACTCTGTTATGTATTGCAGGTCTTGATAAATTTAATCTTTTTGAAAGTTCTTCGTGAGAAATTCTCCCTTCCTTTTCCAAGTGTTTAATTATTTGCATGTCTAAGAAATCCATATCTACCTCTTGTCATATCGTAAATTATTTGAAGAATAAAAAACTAATCAGTTATAATATAGCACAAAAAGGTACAACATGTAAATAATTATTTAATAAATTTTTAAATAATGCATATGAATTTAGAATTCGAGGCGAGCCGGGAATTCATGATTTAAGCCTTTATGAATCTTTAAACTATAAAAAGTATTATCGCTACAATTAATATTGCATGAATATATAGTATTATTTTGGCAAATATAAATAATACATAAATGTTAAATTGGAGGTATTTATGAAAAATAAAATAATATTAATATTAATTTGTTTTTTGCTGTTCATAACAGGATGTGCCGTAAATGATAATCCACCGGAAAAAGAGACCGAGCCATATGGTAAATATACTGCCAATGGAAGAATTGTTAAAATAGATAAAGACGGATTTCATGTTGAAGGTGAAGATAATGTGGGACTTTACAAAGTTGATATGGAGAAAAACAAAAATTTCTACATAGGTGAACGCGTAAGATTAAATTCTATGGATGGAAACAGTTATGATGTTGAATTAGACGAAGAATATGATTACACTGCCGCAATGACTGCAGAGATTTTTGATGATGATTCTAAATTGGATCTTAAAGTTGGCGAGATATCAAGAGATGAAATGGGAAGAATGAGGATTTACGGACTGGCAGCTGACGATAAGGAATATGATATAATAGTGGGCGCCGATACTATAACAAATTTTGCTCATTCAACATTAAAAGTAGGCGATAATATATATGTATATCCTAAGGATGTACCGAACGGTATACCTGCAGTAGTTGACGCAAAAGCTGTTACAGTGGTACGTTAATATAATTTCTGCACTGATTGACAAAATAAATAATGTGTTATAGAATAAAAATACTTCAAGAAAATGGATGTTAGGAGGTAAGTTTTAGCGTTTTATTATGCTGAAATTTACCTTTTTTTAAGGGAGGAAAAATGGATAAGGTTATAATTACAGGAAATGATTTGACATTGGACGAAGTAGTAGCAGTGTGCAGAAATTATAAAAAGGTAGAATTATCAGATTTTGCTGTTGAAAGGGTTTTGAAATCAAGAAAGGTTGTTGATGACTTTGTTGAAAATGAAGATGTAGTCTACGGTATTACAACAGGCTTCGGGAAGTTCAGCGATGTAACCATATCAAAAGAAGAATCAAAAACACTCCAGAAAAATTTAATAATATCTCACTCGGTAGGTGCAGGAAAACCATTTGACAGTGAGGTTGTCAGAGGAATAATACTGTTGAGAATAAACAATCTGGCAAAGGGTTATTCAGGTGCAAGGCTTGAAACAATACAGACAATGATTGAAATGCTGAACAGAAAAGTTCATCCAATCATACCTGAAAAAGGCTCTCTCGGTGCAAGCGGGGATTTAGCTCCTCTGTCACACATGGTGCTGCCTATGATAGGGCTTGGGCAGGCGGAATACGAAGGAGAAATAATGGCAGGCGAAGAAGCTATGGAAAAAGCGGGAATACCCGTAATTGAGCTGACAGCCAAGGAAGGACTTGCTCTTATAAACGGGACACAGGTTATGACTGCCCTGGCAGCATTGACTGTTTACGATTCGTTAAACATCATAAAAACAGCGGATATTGCAGCAGCGTTAAGCTTTGAAGCTCAAAACGGAATAATCGATGCATTGGACCAAAGGCTCCATGATATTCGTCCTCACAAGGGTCAAATAGATACTGCAAGAGTATTGACTGAGCTGTTGACAGGGAGCAAAATGACAACCAAGCAAGGGGAAATTCGTGTACAGGATGCTTATTCCTTGCGATGCGTTCCTCAGGTGCACGGGGCAAGCAAGGATGCAATAAATTATGTTAAGGAGAAAATAGAAATAGAAATAAATTCAGTTACCGATAACCCCATAATATTCCCTGAAACAAATGAAGGTATTTCGGGAGGAAATTTCCACGGACAGCCTATGGCACTCTCCTTAGACTTTTTAGGAATTGCACTTTCTGAGCTTGCAAATATTTCCGAAAGAAGAATTGAAAGGCTGGTAAATCCTACACTTAGCGGATTACCCGCATTTTTGGTAGAGCATGGCGGATTAAATTCGGGGTTTATGATTGTTCAATATTCTGCAGCTGCCTTAGTTTCCGAAAATAAAATATTGGCACATCCTGCTTCTGTTGACAGCATTCCATCCTCTGCAAATCAAGAAGACCATGTTTCTATGGGAACAATTGCTGC
>DMWH01000094.1:4776-9094 GCA_003483345.1 Clostridiales bacterium
AAAGGCTTGCGAAGGCAGAATAAGATAGATGCTAATCATCCTGCTGCCTTTTTATTGATTATAATTAACTTGAATGTTATAATTAAACAAAATCAAAAATTCGTGGAACAAATTAAAAAATGTTTACGTCTAATATATAACCGAACGGGGTGGAATAATGAATAATAATGAAAGGTGGCTTGTAGAGGAAAGTCGGAAAGGTAATGTTGAAGCTTTTGAAGAGCTTATCAAGGATTATAAGAAAACTGCCTACAACATTGCTCTTCGCATAATGAGAAATGTTGAAGACGCAGAAGATGCTTCTCAGGAAGCACTGATAAAAATATTTAAAAATATAAGCAGCTTTAATATGGAATCTACATTTAAAGTATGGATGTATAGAATTATAGTAAACACATGTATAGATTTCAAACGCAGAAAAAATATAAGCACAGTATCTATAGATGAAACAATGGATTTAGGCTCCGGAAGAGAAGTTCAAAGAGAAATTTCGGATGAATCCTATAACCCGGATGCTTTAATCGAAAGAAATTACAGTACCCAGCTTGTAAACGATGCAATCAATGCGTTGGAGGATGATTTTAAAACAATAATAATACTGAGGGATATAAAAGGATTCACATATGATGAAATATCACAAATATTATCCTGTAATTTAGGCACGGTAAAGTCAAGATTGTCAAGAGCCAGAAAAAGATTAAGAGAACTATTGGAAAATGAAATGAAAGTTCAGGGCTAAGGTGGTGATAAAATGAAATGTAACGAAATAAATGACAAATTGTCATTATATATTGATAATGAATTAAGCCATGAAGAAATGCAGCAAGTGGAAGAGCATTTGCATTCATGCGAAAAATGTCAAAAAATCTTGGAAGAGTATAAAAATTTAATATCAGTATTGCGAAATTTGCCGGAAGAAGAGCCACCTGTAGGTTACTGCAAAAGACTTCATGAAAAATTATTGGAGAGCAACCCTCAGTCAAAAACAAAAAAGGCAGCTTCAAAGATAAAAAGTTTCAATCGCAATAAATGGCTGAAATACGGCAGTCTTGCCGCTGCACTGGTATTGGTGTTTGTAGCGGCCAATATAAACAATATAGGCAGAATGGGAATGAAAGCTAAAAATGAATCCTATGATATGGCAACAACTGAATCACCAGCCGAATACTACGGTGCCGGCTCGCCTGCCCCAGAAGCACCCCAAGCAGGACCGCCGGTAATGACTGAAGAAGCTGCGGAAGAGGGGTATGACGGTGATAATAAGAGCGCAAGAGACGACCTTTCATATCGGACAAATGATTCTGTAATGATGACTTCAATGGAACAAAGAGAAATGAAAATAATCAAGACCGGAACAATTTCAGCACAAACAGAAGATTATGACATGTTTTTAAACGATTTGTCAATGAAAGTAAGTTCCATGGACGGATTCTTGGAAAGCAATAATACTCAGGTTTACCAAGTATATAATGAGAAAAAATTAATGTATGGGAGCATTAGAATAAGAGTTCCTCAGGAAAGTTTTTATGAATTGATCGATTATCTGGAAAATACCGTTGATATAAAAAGAAAGAATATCAATGAAACAGATGTAACCAAGGAGTATTATGAAAAGGACAATAAAGTAAAAAACTTGGAAGTTCAGGAGCAGCACTTAAGAGAATTGTTTGAAAAGGCAACAACGGTTGAAGAAATGCTTCTCATAGAAAATGAGCTTAGAAGAATCAGAACTGAAATAGATGCTTTAAATATTAGTTTAAGCGATATAAATGACAGGGCTAAAATGTCAACTATTAATTTGGAAATTGAAGAAGTGATGACAGCAAGTCTTACCTTAAAAACTAAGGACAGTGTGTGGGACAGATCGAAGGAAGGTTTTATTAATACAGTTAACGGGATTATAAGGACTGTTGAAAATATAATTGTAAGCATAGTATCAAGTTCACCCATACTAATTCCTGCAATAATCATTTGTATAGTTGGCTTCCTTAAAATAAGAAAGTATTGGCATCATAAAATTTAACAGTTTGACATCCTGTGCAGTTGAGACATTTCTCATGCATTGAAGACACACCTTTTATTCAGGTGTGTTTTTGTTTTACAAAATTCTGTTTATAGATTTGAATAAGTATGGTATAATGATTAAAATCAATGAAGCAAAGACTTTGGTCTTTGCCCTAATGCATTCATTGTATCGGTGTGAAGCAAGTCCATTTTGCGGCTTGCACCTATGATACAATTAATCATCAAATTAAAAGTGAGGAAAATTATGAGCCAAAGTATTGCTGATATGCTTAGTGATGAATCAAGAGAACAGATGAAAAGTATGATTAAAACAAATAAAACAATTGCCGAGCTTAAGCCCGGAGAAAAGGCGGACGGGTTCTATTTGATTAAGAGTTATGAAGTTAAAAAAACTACTAACGGTAAACAATATATAGATATTGAGCTGGTTGACAAGACAGGTGAAATAAATGCAAAGGTGTGGGATTACTCTAAAGAAACGGAAGTATTAATTGAGAAAAACCCCATTGTAAAAGTAAGGGGAGAGGTCTTGGAATGGAGTGGAACCAGGCAGCTTAAAGTTAATAAAATAAGAGAGAAGAAGGATGAAGATAATGTGCAGATTCAGGAATTAATACCTGCTGCACCGATTGAGCCGAGCGAAATGCTTGAAAAAGTAAAATCCTATATAAATAAAATAAAGGATAATGAAATTAGAACCTTAACGGATAATATCTTTAAGAAATATGAGAATAAATTGTATTATTACCCTGCAGCAAAAAGAAATCACCATTCATACAGGGGAGGACTTTTGTATCATAATCTTCGAATGCTTCAGTCAGGCGAGAAGCTTTGTCAGGTATATGATTTTCTTAATACGGATTATGTATATGCAGGCATAATTCTTCATGATATGTGCAAGATATTGGAAATGGAATCCGATGAATACGGAATAGTATCTGATTACAGCATGGAAGGTAAATTGCTGGGACATATAATTCAAGGGGTAAAGGAAATTGAATTTGAAGGTGAAAAGATAGGTATAGACAGAGAAAAAAGCATTATTTTGCAGCATATGGTTTTATCACATCATTTTGAGCCGGAGTTTGGCAGTCCTAAGAAACCCATGACACCGGAAGCAGAGCTTTTGCATTTCTTGGATATAATGGATGCAAGAATGTTTGATTTTGAACACTTTCTTGAAATGGTCGAGCCGGGACAATTTACCGATAAAATATGGCTTTTGGATAACAGAAATCTTTATAAATTAAAAGGAGACAATAAAGATTCTTAACCCCTTAGGATTAAGAATCTTTTTTTATCTTCTTCTTTGTCTTATGCGAATTGGTTTTTGTATATGTTTTTCACTCCTTATGTTTTTTTCTGCTGAAGGGGGCGTGTTAATAGTTTTATTATTTATTTCATCGTTTTTCTTGTGGTCAAATTGAGCTTTCTTAAATACTTCTTCTTCATAAGGTTTATTTGGCTCTTCTGTTTTATTTGAAGAAGACATCACATTGTTTAACATCGGCATAAATTTTTCTATTAAATTGCTTAAATCAGTATTTTCCTTGTTGCCATCCGAAAAAGAAGAAAGCATATCACTTAGGTTATTGTTATTGCTGTTTGTTAAAGAAGAAAGCATTTCGTTTAAACCGCCGTTTTTAGCCATATTCATCGCCAAGGCACTTACTATTTTTTGCATATTTTCGGCTATAAGTGGTTGTGCCATTAACTTTGTAACAGGAATATTGCCGTTTTTCAACAATGCTGTTACTTTATCCGCCGGTGTTTTGGCGTCTATAGCTTGGATTGGCCTAAAATTCTGAGCCTTGCTGATAAATGAGTACATGCCGAGCAAAGTGCTTGCTTTCTCTACTGCCGGCAGATATGTATTTACTTTTGATACTGTTTGCGGTGAAGTAAGGGGAGCAAAGGTTCGAATCATGCCTATTAAGTTTTCCATCTTAGCCGGGTCCTTGAGTACCCCCGAGGCCATCGTTTTAGTTGTTCCTGAAAGCTTGGAAACGATTCCGTTTAATTGATTGCCGTCAAAAATATATTTTGCCGCTAAAATATATAATAATATTTGAACCGGAATAATATCACCTTCTTATAAATATCTCCATATATCATATTCCGATTGCATGATTATGTTACAGAGCAAACTGTAATTGTATAAACACTATTGTAATTAAATGGCACCGGCGGCATATTATATAACATATAGGAGGTAGATGAATGTCAAATATATTTAGAAGTGACAATGAAATTAATAAAATCAAAGATAGCAAAGAATTTAAGGATGCTGAAG
>DMWH01000094.1:9174-10636 GCA_003483345.1 Clostridiales bacterium
AAGAAAAATGAGAAAGTTTTTAGAAAACTTGGAAGATTAGGGAGCAAAAGCTCCCTTTTAGCCATTCAAACCCATTATGTTATTCTAAGAGTATAATCAAAAGCTCCGCTTGTAATACGCGTAAGGAAGTTTAAAATTATTAACATTTTATAAGTATTGCTGATATACAATAAATGCGGTGAAATGTACGCAAAACACATACAAAATCATAATTTAGTAAATAAGAAGTATATAACGTTTTCAAAAATAGTTTGACATGAGAAGTATATTCAATTATAATATGAATACATATTTTTATGTGTAAAAATTAGGAGGGACAAGTAATGAAAAGATTATTAAGTTTATTGTTGGCTCTGATGATGGTTTTATCGTTAGCAGCTTGTGCTCAACCAGCACAAACTCCACCGGCAGAAGAACAACCGGCAGAAGAACAACCTGCAGAAGAAAAACCTGCAGCTGAAGAGCCTGCAGAAGAAGAACCGTTTGAAGGCATAATAGCCATTGTTACGAATACTCTATCTCAAAACGAAGAAGAATATCGTTCAGCTGAACTTATGGTTCAAACATATGGCGAAGACAAAATCATGCACGTATTATGGCCTGATAACTTCATGACCGAGCAGGAACAAATGATTTCTACAATTGCAAAAATAGGCTCTAACCCGGATGTTAAGGGATTGATTATAAATCAGGCTGTTCCGGGAACAAACGCAGCAGTAGATAAACTCTTGGAAACTCGTGATGACATATTTATTTCATACTGTACACCACAAGAAAATCCGCCTGACGTTGCTGAGAGAGCAGACTTAATACTTAACCCTGACGAATTGAAGATGGGAGATGCTATTCCTGTACAAGCACAGAAATTAGGCGCAAAAACATTGGTTCACTATTCATTCCCAAGACATATGTCAATTGTAATGCTTGCTGCAAGACGTCAATTAATGATTGACAAATGTCAAGAAATCGGACTTGAATTCTATGATGCAACAGCACCTGACCCGACAAGTGACGTTGGAGTACCGGGAGCACAGCAGTTCATTCTTGAAGACGTACCGAAGTTAGTTGAAAGATTTGGAAAAGACACAGCATTCTTCTCAACAAACTGTGCAATGCAGACTCCGCTTATTAAAGCAACAAGCGACGCAGGAGCAATTTATCCGCAACCTTGCTGCCCGTCACCATATCATGGATATCCGTCTGCTTTAGGTATTGAGTCTACAGGTTATTCCGTTGATGCTATGGCAAACGTAATAAGCGAAACAGCCAAAGCATTGAAGGCAAAAGGAGTATTAGGAAGATTCTCAACATGGCCGGTACCTGTTGCTATGATGAATACGGTAGCATCTACAGAATATATCATTGAATGGATTAACGGTAATGTAGGCGATGAGCTTGATGTAGAAGTACTTGAAGAAAAAATGGCTGAATATGCAAAATTAGCTGTTACTACAAGTTCATA
>DMWH01000094.1:10671-11757 GCA_003483345.1 Clostridiales bacterium
ATTAAGGAATGTTTCAGAATTTCTTATTAGGAACTTCTGATTCATTCCTTTGCTAATTAGTTATGTCAATAAACAGGAGGTAGTAATGAGTGATAACCTTCTAAGCTTAAAAAATGTTTCAAAAGAATATTCAGGAAATAGAGTATTGAAGGATATAAATATTGATCTAAAAAAAGGTCAAATTCATGCTCTTATAGGCGAAAACGGCGCAGGAAAATCCACATTGATGAATATTCTATTTGGAATGTCGGTAATTCATACAACCGGCGGATTTGAAGGAACCATAGAAATAGAAGGCAAACAGGCAGATATCAAAAGTCCTCATGATGCCATGGACTATGGAATCGGCATGGTACATCAGGAATTTATGCTTATCCCCGGGTTTACTATTATGGAAAATATTAAACTGAACAGGGAAATTACAAAACCCAACTTAGTAAGCCCCATATTCGGAAAACGCCTGGAAACATTAGATATAAAGAGAATGAACGAAGACACAAGGAAAGCCTTGGATGTGTTGGACATGGATATAGAAGAATATGTACAAGTAGCAGGCCTTCCGGTTGGTCATATGCAATTTATTGAAATTGCAAGAGAAATTGATAAAACAGGAATAAAAATTCTTGTTTTTGATGAGCCCACTGCGGTATTAGCGGAATCAGAAGCTGCAAATCTTTTGAAAGCAATGAAAAAGCTTGCCCAGAAGGGAATCGGTATATTATTTATAAGCCACAGACTTGATGAAATTATTGAAGTAGCGGATGTAGTAACCATTCTGCGAGACGGAGAGCATGTAGCTACAAAAAATACAGAAGATACAAATAAATATGAAATAGCACAGTTGATGGTTGGAAGAAGCATAACCATAGACAGAGAAGAATATACGAACAGAAATATTGTTGATGAAACAATATTAGATATAAAAAATTTACATGTTGCAATGCCCGGTGAAAGAGTAAAAGGCGTTGACTTAAAAGTAAAAAAAGGTGAAATAGTAGGAATAGGCGGACTTGCAGGTCAAGGGAAATTAGGTATTGCCAACGGTATAATGGGAATATTTCCAGCTGAAGGAGAGGTTGAATTCAA
>DMWH01000094.1:11901-14948 GCA_003483345.1 Clostridiales bacterium
GTAGGAAGCCTAAGCGGCGGGAACCAGCAAAAGGTTTGTGTTGCAAGGGCATTGACAATGAAACCGGAGCTGCTTTTAGTTTCCGAGCCTACGAGAGGAATCGACATAGGGGCTAAAAAATTAGTGCTTGACTTACTCAAGCAATTAAATAATGAAGGCATGACAATAATAATGACTTCCTCCGAATTAGCCGAGTTGAGAAGCATATGTGACAGAATTTTAATAATATGTGAGGGGAAAGTTGAAGGAGTACTTCCTCCCGATGCACCGGATGCTGAATTTGGTTTGATGATGTCAGGCAGCCGAAATGGAAAATCAGAAGGGAGTGAAGCATAATGGTAGAAGTAAAAAAGAAAAAAGCCACTTTCAATGATATTGTTAATAAAATAGGATTTCCTACAATTTTTATAGGCGGTTTTTGGATACTCTTGCTTATTGCCGGAGGAGCTTTGGGAATATCCATTATTACTTTATTAAGCGACACGATAAAACGTGCGGGTATGAACGGTATACTGGTATTGGCAATGGTTCCTTCAATACAATCAGGAACAGGTCCAAACTTTGCATTGCCGGTAGGTATTGTATGCGGCTTATTTGCCATAGTCTGCTCCATAGAATTTGGATTTACGGGTTGGGCATGGTTATTTGTAGCAATTGCTTTTGCAATACCATTGGCGACAGTTGTAGGATACTTGTACGGAAGACTTCTAAATGCTGTTAAAGGTTCAGAAATGACAATCGCCACTTACACAGGATTTTCGATTGTTGCAGCAATGTGCCTTGCATGGCTCATGATACCGTTTCAAAGCCCCAATATGGGATGGTTTATAGGAAAGGGTTTAAGAGAAACAATACAGTTAGATGCAATCGGTGGAGCACATATATTAAGTAATTTCTTAAGGTTCTCATTATTTGGAGAAAATGGGCTTATCACCATAAACGGTGAAACCGGAATAATAATCCCAACGGGAATGCTTTTAATGTTTTTCATATGTTGTACCATAGTATGGCTGTATTTTAGGTCAAAATCCGGAATTGCCATATCGGCAGGTGGAATAAATCCAAAATTTGCCCAATCTTCAGGTATAAATATTGACAGATGCAGAATAAAAGCAAATGTTTTATCTACAATTTTGGGAGCCATCGGTATTATTGTTTATTCCCAGGGTTACGGCTATGCACAGCTCTATACGGCACCGCTTATGATGGCATTTGCCGCGGTTGCTGCCGTATTAATAGGCGGGGCTTCTGCTTCAAGAGCAAAGGTATCTAACGTAATAATAGGCGTATTAATATACCAGGGTCTTTTTACCACCGCGCTTCCCGTGGCAAACCAACTGTTTGAAGGAACGGATTTATCCGAAATACTTCGTATGGTTATCCAAAACGGAATAATTCTTTATGCGCTGACAAAGGTTAAAGGAGGCGATAATTAATGAATAATGAAAATACTTCCGAAAGATTAAATAATTCTAAAGTATCAACATGGCTTGCAGATAATGTTGTTTCATTAATATTCGTTGCCTTCACAATATTTGGATTTTTAGTATCAGACGGTGTAACAATGAACTTTTTCCTGACGGAATTATCAAGCCGTTTCTTCAGGAATGCATTTCTTGTTTTATCTTTGATAATACCGGTAGTGGCAGGTCTCGGGCTAAACTTTGGTATAGTTGTCGGTGCAATGGCAGGACAAATAGCACTTGCAATCGTATTATATTTTGGATGGGGCGGTGTTAACGGACTTTTGTTAACAATGCTTATTGCACTCCCAATAGCAACCTTGTTCGGATATTTAACAGGTTTGCTCTATAACAAAACAAGAGGACAGGAGATGATTGCCAGCCTGATGGTAGGTTATTTCGCAAACGGTATATATCAATTTTTATTCTTGTTTGTTGTAGGTGTAATAATAAAAGTTCCCAATACTCATCCCATGATTAAACCTGACGGCGTAGGTGTGAGAATGACAGTAGACATGGGGGCATATGACAAGGGCGGACTTAAATACGCATTGGACAAAATTTGGGAAATTCCGTTCATGTGGGCTATATTGGCAGTATTTGCATGTATTCTTCTCCTGCAGATATGGAAAATAGTAAGAAACAAAAAGAATCCCACCTTGTACAGATATAACATGACCATGACAGCAATAAACATTATTCTGAGCTTGGTTATGATTGCAATAAGCGTTCATGCAATTACAACAAACTCAAGTTTAATGATTGTTAGAAAGGTTCCGGTAATAACGGGATTATTGATAGTAGCTTTATGTATATTCAATGAATTGATTTTGAAAACAAAACTGGGACAGGATTTCAGAAGTGTCGGCCAAAGCCAGCACATTGCTGAGGTATCAGGCATTAATGTTGATAAAACCAGAATTATTGCAACAATAATGTCAACTGTATTTGCTGCATGGGGACAAATAATGTACCTGCAGAATATGGGTACCCTAAACACATACGGTGCCCACATGCAAATAGGATTGTTTTCTGTAGCGGCACTTTTGGTTGGAGGAGCTTCAACTCAAAAGGCAGGAGTGAAACATGCAATTTTTGGTACACTATTGTTTAACTCAATGTTTATAATGTCTCCTGAAATAGGATTGTCACTGTTTGGCAATGCCCTTTTGGGAGAATACTTCAGAACCTTTATGGTATACGGGGTTATAGGTCTTGCATTGGGACTCCACGTTTGGAGAACAAACAAAAAAGGCAAAATCACCCTAAACTAATTAAAATATAAAAATAATAAAAATACACGCTCACGGTTTCGGACACGAATAATTCTAAAGCTCATTACGGCTAAAAATCCTACAGCTTGCAAACTCACTTCGTTCAAACAATGCAAGCTGTTAAACGGATTTTTAACCTGCATTCGCTAAGAATTATAGTCGTGTCCTGCAAATGTTCGCTTTGTATCTTTATTATTTACCATTTATTAGAGGTATGGGGACACGTTAGTATGAGATTCTTCCTGATTGTTCGGTATGACGCTTTGTCATCCTGAGCGCAGCGAAGGATCTCTTTTTTTCTTCTTGAATT
>DMWH01000138.1 GCA_003483345.1 Clostridiales bacterium
GGTTTTAAAATTCTTAAATATAATCTGTCTGTTTCATATATTGTTTGTCTAAACATCTTATTTTCCTTTCATATGTGTCATTTAATTTCATAATCCTTCTTATATAGGCAGCAGATCACTTTATCATGAGATCCTTCGCTATCGCTCAGGATGACAAAGCGTATTAAGGCGCAACCCTTGTTATTGCTATTAATAAACTACGTGTCATTCTGAGAGCTTTAGCTCGAAGAATCTCATTTTTTTAACCATGAGATACTTCGCTACTCTCATGATGGAAAAAATATTTAGAAGTATTACACATGCAGCCTTCTTTTTATTTCCGCTATCAAACTTTTTTCTTCAAAAATTATAATTGTTGACAGTGAAATGATGCTTGTTGATATACAAATAATTGACGGGTACAAAACGTCCAGTAAACCAAAAATTACAAAGATTATGGGGACTATCCCAAACAATGCATCTATTATTATATATAAAATATAATCTTCAATATAGAGTTTTCTGATTTTTGAAATTATAGCCATTGATATCATAGCAAACACGCATACGGAAGGTATTACATAATTAATTGACCAACCTTTCCAACCCGTTAATAAATCCCATATTAAAGATATTACAGATATGGTCATAACCTGGTATACAATGTTTTTGGGAATATTTTTGCGTTGGTTTATGAGGTTAATAAGACTTGCCCAAACTGAGCCCAATCCTCCCAATATTAAAAATGACCACGCTCCGCTTTCCGGTATCAATATATTAACCGCAACTGAAACAGTGGCAATTATTATTGAAACTAAGAGCATAATTTTGAAAAATGAAGAGTATTCTCTATAAACAAATGAGATTTTCGGAAAAACTTCTTCCTGGGGTTTGTCGCCTATCAGCCGGTCCTGACACAAAGGACAGAGCTTTCTTTTTCCGACTACGCTTACATTACAGTTGTTACAATATCTCATTAAAGCAACACCTCCTGTTCTTCATCAATTATATTGGACTCAATAGTAACGTTTATTCCCATATCAGTTAATGTTTTAAAAAACCTTCTTTGTATTTCGGTACTTACAAATGCCGAAGTAAAACTGATTCTTAGTATATTTTCAAAAGAGTTTACGCAAGCTTGTATTTTGTCAGTACTTACAAATATATCAAATGAATATATGAAAGGTTTAATATCATCAGGCATATTGATAATACCAACATTGGACAATGTTGAAGTATAGCTTCTGTCTGCTATTGCATATGCAATCCTTAAAATCAGATTTTTAATTGCCAGCGGAATCACTCTTAAAACATAATTATGCTCTAAGGATGATAACTTGTTAATTCTTCTTGCCATAATTTCGGGCTTTAAATTTTCTTTAAATTTTTTCTTTAAAACTTCTATTACATCTTCTAAATCACCGCTTCCCTCAGCAAAATTATAGTCAACGTTTATCACTCCAAAAAAATTACGGGCTGTTTGTGAGGAATAAAAGTTTCTAAGATTTACGGGAATGCTTAATACTACGGGCTTTCTTTTTAATCTTGATGGGATTTCTTCATTTATGGCACACATAAAAATTGCAGCCAGAAAAATTGTCAAAGAAGTTTTATTTTCCTTAACCTTAGGCAATATTTCATCAACAGGAATAACTCCTTCAATTATTCTGATACGGTATTCGGGTATTTTCGCACCCTTTATTTTATATGCTTTAATTCTCTTTTTTTTAGTTAAAATTTTTTCTTCTTTATAGTATCTTTTAAAACTGTCATCCAGTCTCTGTGTTTTTGAAGATTCTATATTTAAAACAGGCGATTTATCTCTTAAGGCATATTTATATTTAATAGTTATGTAGTGAAAAATTAACCTTCTGAAAAACTGCAAGGCTCCTGCTCCGTCAGCTAAGGCATGATATACTTCAAAACTTATGCGCTTCCTGTAATACATAACCCTAAACAGCAATGTTTTATTGTTTTTATCATATAATGTGGAGCAGGGAGGTAAAGTTTCTTCTGTAACAAGGGCCTTAAAATGACTTTTTTCAAAATAATGCCAAAAAAGCCCGCTCTTTATTACTGACAGATAAAGAGGGAATGCTTCCAAAGTAATATCAAGTGCCTGTTGAAGCACCTTGGGCTCTACCGTATCAAATAATTCACATGCAAACCTGAATACTTTTGTATCGCTTTTTTTGCTGTTTGCAGGGAATATTTTAGCTGCATTATCTAATTTGCTCCATTCGGATATTCTTTTATTTTTCAATCAATTCACCTCGCAAAGAAACCGGTTGATTATATCATAGCATAATTTAACCTGAGGAAATTTAGGAGGAAGAGCAAAAAATCCGTGAAGGGCATCTTTTATTCTGTATATTTCAACATAATTTCCTGCTTCCCTAAGTTTTCTGCCGTACTCTTCACCTTCATCACGCAAGGGGTCATATTCTGCAGTTATAATTAATGTCTTCGGCTGCTTTGTAAAGTCCCTGGAAAGCAAAGGTGCAAAATAGGGGCTATATATATCATCTTCCTTGGTTTTATACAAATCCATATAGTCTCTTATTCTCTTGGAAGTAAGCAAATAATCGGTTCCGTTTTCTATAACGGACTTGAAGGGAGAATTTTCCGTGTAGTCATTGTATGTTGACGGATATATCAATATTTGTTTATCAACCTTAAATTCTTTTCTATCCCTTGCAAGCAAGGATAAAGCTGCAGCCAAATTGCCTCCTGCACTATCTCCTATCAAAGTTACTTCTTTATCATTAATTTCATCATTTGCAATAAATGCTTTTGCTGTTTCATAACAATCCTCTAATCCTGCGGGAAAGGGATTCTCCGGTGCCAGCCTGTAATCGACGGACACAACCTTATGGTTTGTCAACCTTGCCATATTTGTACAAATTTTGTTGTAACTTTCTATACTGCCTGCCACCCATCCGCCGCCATGAAAAAATAAAAGCAAAGGACAGTCGAAATTCGCTTCGGGAGAATATACCCGAACAGGAATATTGTGATTTTTTGAGCTTATTTGAAAATCGTACGTTTTGAGCGAAGGTTTTAAAATTTGCCTTCGTGTTAAATTTACAAAATTCCTGTAGCCCTGCAAGTTTTCTTTTATATCATATTCATTGTAGGACAGAGCTTTAAGTGCAGCTCTTACAACCTTATTAATAGCCATAATTCCCTCTCGATTATTTTACACTATTATATATATAATTATTATATGTGTCTACAAATTATTGAGGGAGGATGATAAATCCTACATAAGAACGAAAGGAACCGTCCCCGAAAAAAGGAATCTTTTAATTGACATTTGGATAATATAGTTTAAAATGTTATATAAGGTAGTTACATAAATTTGGAGGAGGATACTATGCAAAAATATGTTTGCAATGCATGCGGTTATGTTTATGATCCGGCTGAAGGAGATCC
>DMWH01000140.1:0-2074 GCA_003483345.1 Clostridiales bacterium
GCGCCTTGTGCAATTGTAGTTATCGGCGACAGTGAAAAAAGTGATGTATGGGTAGAAGATGCATCAATTTCAGCTTCCTACATGCAATTAAGAGCTGAAGACCTGGGATTAGGGTCGGTTTGGATACAAATGAGAAAGAGGGTAAGTGACAAAGACAGCTCAGAAAATGAAGTCAAAAAGGTATTAAATATACCTGAAAAGTATGGAGTTCTTTGTATATTGGCAATCGGCTACAAGGGTGAAAACAAAGAACCTTATAAGATAGATGATGTGGATAAAGGAAGAGTACATTTTGGAATGTATGGTAATTAGGAGAATAAAAAGTTTTGGTTAGGTACTAAGATACCAAATAAAGGTGAGAGGCATGAGTTTAAAAGAATTAGACGATTATATTCTTGGCAACAGTGAAAAAATCGATATTTCAAATTATAATATTGCAAATGTTCATTTAATCGAATTAAATGATATAAAAGGAATAATTAAGAAGCGAAACAGGAATTCACATAAGGGAACTTATGGCAAGGTTGGATTTATATCCGGCTCAAAGGGTATGGCAGGAGCTTGTGTTTTAAATCTTAATGCAGCTCTAAGGTGTGGAAGCGGACTTGTTAAGGCATTTATACCCGATGAAATATATTTTGTTGTTGAATCTATGGCCTTAGAAGCAATTACATGCACCTATGACGGTAATAATATTTCCTTCGAAAAACTCCAAGAAGAAATCATTGATTATTCCGATGTTGTTGCAACAGGTTCAGGCTGTACGAATATAAATGATTACGTTGAAATATTAAATTATTTATTGATTAACTGCAAACAGCCCTTGGTAATCGATGCAGAAGGAATAAACAAGCTTGATTTAATAAATTTAAAAAATCATAATCAGCCCCTTGTTTTAACTCCCCACTATGGAGAAATGGCTAAATTGATTAAAAAAGACATAGAATATCTAAGAACAGATATTATTAAAAAATCTATGGACTTTTCTATAAAGTACAAGGTCTATTTAGTTTTGAAAGGAGCAAGGACTGTTATTGCATGTCCTGACGGTCACTCCTATATCAGTACTACAGGAAATCCCGGAATGGCAACAGCAGGAAGCGGGGATGTATTGACGGGAGCAATAGCTTCATTTATAGGACAAGGGATTAATATTAAGAATGCATTGAAGGCGGCAGTGTATTTACATGGCTTAGCCGGCGATATAGGAGCAGAATATATAGGGGAGTATTCAATGACTGCAGGGGATATTGTCAAATGTTTACCTTATGCTTTAAAAAAGCTGGTATAAATTGAGCCCGCACAAGGCGGGCTCTTATTCTATTTATGGATATTAAACTTATCAGCAGTTTGGCCTCCAGCCTATCACTGAATAAGGAATTGTAAATTCAACAATTCCGGTTGAGTAAGGTGCAATATCGTATTGCTGATAATAAATTGTAATGCCTGAAGGAGTAAGATAGAAACTGTCTTCATCAAAATTTTTAATAATCAAAGATTTGTAGTCATCAAAATATATATTTTGCTGGTTTTGTATAACTTCTGCTCGTTTTATCATTTCATTAATCAATAGATGTCTGTAGTCTGTTCCCGGTCTGAAGAAACTGTTCAGAGGCAGATAGGTTCCTAAACATAACTCCCAAGTATCTGAAGCCCTTACGGTGCTACCGTGTGCTCCTCCCGTAAATTCATATTTGTCATAGTACAGGCTTAAAAAACAATTTTCGTTATATGTTATTGAATAATCCATATAAGCTTCATACTCCCTAAACGGATAGCCCTTGTTTTGGGACTCTGTGTATGCTTTTATTGCTTGTTTAAATAAATATTTGGCATATCTTTTAAAGTTACTTACGTCCATATTGATGCGAGTATTTATTTTGTATTCCGCCTGTAAGTTATATAAACTGATTTGCGGATATATAATTGTCAATTTAAGCATTTCGGTATTGTTATAGCTGAATGTTTTTCTGTATTCATACATGTTTATTTCTGCATTATAGCAATAATTTTTCATTTCATAACCCTCCTTGAATTATAATATGTGAGAATTATTTTATGGTTCAAAGATTGA
>DMWH01000140.1:2097-2396 GCA_003483345.1 Clostridiales bacterium
AATCGGAATTTAATTGCCATAAACGAAAAATCCTTGTATAATTAAGAAAATACATTTCCGTATATAGAGGCATAGGATATGAGTTTAAAAATAATAGCAGGAAGAGCAAACACGGGAAAATCATCATTCATTTATGATGAAATTAAAACACAATCAAAAAATTCTAAAGCCAAGTTAATACTTATTGTGCCTGAACTTATGACCTATCAAGCTGAAAGCAACATTATCGAGAGATTTGATTTGCCCGGCATTATGAATATTGAGATTTTAAGCTTTAAAAGACTTGAGAGGAAGATACT
>DMWH01000140.1:2545-6046 GCA_003483345.1 Clostridiales bacterium
AATTGATTTATTCTGAATTTATAGAAAGAACCAAAAATAAGTATTTTGATGAAGAAGATAAAACAAATCTTTTTATTTCTCTGATTAAAGAATCAGCATATATAAGAAACTCTAATATATGGATTGACGGTTTCGAAAGTTTTAACCGCCAAAGACTTCATTTAATTAAGAACCTTTGTGATTATTCAAAATCCGTAACATTATCATTAAATATCGATTCTTCTTATTTAGATAATTTAGAGGAAAAGGACGATTTTGAAGCCTTTAAAATTATTTATGATACATACCATACTTTAAAAAATTTTGATACTGATATAGAAATTATATCCCTAAGCGAAAACAAATCACCTTCAACTGAAATAAAAGCAATTGAAAAAAACATATTTTCTTTAAATATCGAAGAATATGAAAATAATACAGATAAAATAAATATTTTCTCTTCTTTAAATCCATATTCGGAAACACAAAAAACAGCAGCTAATATTATATCCTTGGTTCGGGACGAAAATTTAAGATGGAGAGATATAAAGGTTGCAGTAGGGAATATGGAAGTTTACGAAACAAATATAAAAAGAATTTTTTCTCAATTTGAAATACCATTTTTCTTGGATGTAAAAAGAGATATTTTAAACAACCCTTTAAGCAAGTATATACTTTCAATTCTTGATATGTTTATTTGGAACTTTAAACATGACAATGTTTTTGAATATTTAAAAACAGGATTTTCACCTTTAAACATTAACCAAGTTCAATATTTGGAAAATTATGCGCTGCAGTTTGGTATTGAGGGAGATAAATGGTTTAGAGAATTTAAGTCTTTTGATAAGGATGGCAATCAAATTACTGGTGAAAAGAATAACATTGAGCGGTACAGAAAATTATTTGCCGAAGATTTTGAAGTTGAAAGAAAAAAAATTCATAATCTTAAAACTGCTAATGAAATTACAAAACTAATATTCAAATATTTAGACAAACACAAGATAAAAGAAAAAATGGAGAAGGCTGTCAAAGAATTTAATAATGCTCAAAAATATGAGGAAGCAAGCGAATATTCTCAATGCTGGAACTATGTAATGGAAATTTTTGAGCAGCTTTTATTGATTGGGCAGGATACCGAAATTTCTTTAAATGACTATAGAAAAATATTGGAAGCAGGACTTGGAGAAGTTGAGGTAAGTATAATTCCGCCTGCTATCGACAAGGTTGAAGTGGGAACAATTGACAGAATTGCCGTTACAAAGCCAAAGGCGTTGTTTATTATTGGGGCAAACGACAGCAATCTTGATACTAAGAATACAGATAAGGGGTTATTATTAAACGAAGAAAGAGATATCCTTCTTGAAAATGATGTAAGACTTACAAAAGGGGCAGATTATGACACCTTTAAAGAAAAACATATGCTTTACAAGTTGTTTTCAAGTCCTTCACATAGTTTGTCCGTCAGTTATCCCCTTGGCTTAGAAAGCGGAGAAAGTTTGCAGCCTTCATTATTTATCGATATATTAAAGAAAATCTTTGTTTCTGTCAAAGAAAGCTCGGATTTAAGCATTTCCGATGAATTGGATTTGGTATCAAACTACAGTGGAACCTATGATTGTTTTGTTGAAAAAATGAGGAATTTCATAGATGGGTATGAAACGGATAATATTTGGAAGGATGTTTATGCATGGTATGAAAAGGAAGAAAAAGAAACTTTCGATATTATGGTTAAGGGTTTAAATTATAAAAATGCCATGAATTCTTTGGAGCCTGATATTGTAAAAAGAATTTATGAAAATAATATGTCTATGACGGTTTCTAAATTAGAAAGCTATGCTGAATGTCAATTTAAATACTTTATGGAAAATGTGCTAAAACCGAGAGAAAGAGCTTATCTAAAAATAGAATATTATGATTTAGGCAATATTTATCATTCAATAGTGGAGAAGTTTATTAACAAAATAAGTGAAGATAAAGAGGATATTATTATACTTGACAGGACAAAAGCAGAGGATGAAGCCGTAAGAATAACCGATGATGTTTTGTTGGAGCAAGCTGATAAGTTAACAGCAATTGATGCAAATCACAGAAACAAGTATATGAAGGAAAAAATAAAAAGAGTGATGAAAAGGACATGCCGGACAATTGTGCGGCAATTGAATTCGAGTGAATTCAGGCCAAAATTTACAGAGCTTCAAATTGATTTGGTAGATGAGAATGATGAAAAAGCAAAAAAGGGAGTTTATTTATCTCCTATAGAAATACCTGTGGAAACGGATAAAATTAAGGAAGTGTTAAAACTTAGGGGTAAAATAGATAGAGTAGATGTTTTTGAAAATAATGACAAATTATATATTAGTATTATTGATTACAAATCTTCTCCCAATGATATAGACTTAGAAGATGCTCAAGAAGGAATTCAAGTACAATTAATTATGTATTTAAAAGCATTGCTTGATAAAGGCGAAGAACTGTTTGGAAAAAAGCCTTGTATAGGAGGTGTGTTTTATTATTATATCAGCGACCCTGTATACAAGGATAAGAATAAAGAAAAAGAGCCTGAAGAAGAAATATTCAAGAGCTTAAAACTTAAAGGATATGTTTTAAAAGACAAAGAAGTTATCAAGTATATGGATAAAAATATAGGCAGTACTTCAAGTATCATACCGGCGGCTTTAAAAAGCGATGGAGAAATTCGCGATGACTGGACAAAAGCTTTGACGGAAGAGTCCTTTAATAATCTAATCGATACTGTTTATAACAAATGTAAAGATATGACTAAGAGTATTATATCAGGAAATATAAATATAAATCCTTACAAAAAAATTGACGGTAAAACTCCGTGTAAATACTGTGAATATATAAGTATATGCCAGTTTGACAAAACATTAGGGAATAACTTCCGTTTAATCGGTAATCAATTCAAAAATTCAAGCAATCTTTATACTGAGCACTAAGGAGGTGCTAAGAGATGAATTGGACAAAAGAGCAAAAGCGTATAATTGATTTAAAAAATTCCAATATATTAGTTTCTGCCGCAGCCGGTTCAGGGAAGACTGCAGTAATGGTTGAAAGAATTATTTCGCTTATAAAAAGCGGAGAAGATATAGACAGGCTTTTGGTAGTTACCTTTACTAAAGCGGCTGCTGCAGGGATGAAGCAAAAAATTCAAAGATCATTATTGAATGCTTATCAAAACAAGGATGGGAATATAAAGCATCTAAGGAAACAGTTATCCCTCTTAAACAGATCTATGATTACTACAATCGATTCCTTTTGCCTGGATGTTGTGAAGAAAAACTTCCATTTAATTGATATTGACCCAAACTTCAGGATTGGCGACAAAGGCGAATTAAGTATACTTTTGCAGGATTCAATAGATGAAGTTTTGGAAGAAGAATATGAAAAAATTAATGAAAACGAAAATTTCAGAAAATTAGTTGAAGGATTTACCGGAAACAGGGGTGATGATGAGCTTAGTGAAATAATTCAGAGTACATACAGATTTATTCTAAGCTTCCC
>DMWH01000008.1 GCA_003483345.1 Clostridiales bacterium
TTTTTTCTTGCCTCCAAGTCCGGGAATCATTTCCAATATCTCATCCAAAGGTCCCATATTTTTCATCTGCTGAAGCTGTGTTAAGAAATCTTCTAAATTGAAATCTTGAGTTTTTAATTTCTTCTGAAGTTCAATTGCCTGTTTCTCATCAAAAGCATCCTGGGCTTTTTCAATAATTGATAGAACATCTCCCATCCCGAGGATTCTTGATGCCATTCTATCAGGATGAAATGTTTCAAGCTGGTCCATCTTCTCTCCCACAGACAAAAATTTTATAGGCTTATCCACTACGGTTCTTATGGAAAGCGCTGCTCCGCCTCTTGCATCACCATCAACCTTTGTAAGTATTACTCCTGTAATATCCAAATAAGAATTGAATGTTTCTGCAACTTTAACTGCATCCTGTCCTGTCATTGCATCCAATAACAAAAGTATTTCATCAGGCTTTACAGTTTTTTTAATTTCAACTAATTCTTCCATCAACTCATCATCTATATGAAGCCGTCCGGCAGTATCTATAATAACAACGTCATTTCCATGTTTTCTAGCATGATTTATTGCTTCCTGTGCAATTGTAACAGGAGATTTTTTATCTCCCATTTCAAAAACAGGAACTCCTACACTTTCTCCCACTACCATAAGCTGCTTTATTGCAGCCGGTCTGTATATGTCGCAAGCTACAAGTAAAGGTCTCCTGCCGTCTTTTTTCAGTCTTCTTGCAAGCTTTCCGGTAGCTGTTGTTTTTCCTGCCCCTTGAAGCCCGCACATCATAAAATATGTTATATCATTCGAATTGAATTTAAGCTTGCTTTCACCCTGACCCATTATTTTGGCTAATTCTTCATGGACTATTTTTACAACCTGTTGTGCGGGAGTCAAACTTTCCATTACTTCAACGCCTAATGACCTTTCTTTCACATTGTTAATAAAGGCTTTAACAACCTTAAAATTAACATCTGCTTCAAGAAGTGACATTTTGATTTCTTTCATTGCCAAGTCTATATCTTCTTCAGTCAGTTTTCCCTTGCCTCTAAGCTTTTGTAATGCATTTTGAAGTTTATCGGATAAGTTTTCAAACATTTTTAACCCTCATTAATTATTCTTAATGCTTCAAGTTTTATTTTTTCAATAATATCTTTATATTTTTTATCATCAATCTTTGATGACAATTGTATGATGTTTTCTGCTGCTTCGCTGAATTTAACGTATTTATCATATAGTTTTATTTTCCGCTCATACTCTGCAAGGTTTTTTTCAGCCCTTTTTAAAGCATCATGTACTCCCTGCCTGCTGATGTTCATTTCTTCAGCAATTTCTGATAAGCTGTAATCCAAGTTGTAATACATTTCAATTATGGTTGCTTGATTTTTTTTAAGCAGATCTCCATAATAATCATACAAGATGCTATATATAAAATCCTTCTCTGACATAATAACCCCTGTAAAGTATTTTACTTGACAGTGAATTTTACCGCATCCTGATTATTTTGTCAATAGTTTTTTTGATATATTGAGACATATTATTCATTATAATGAAAAAAATAATAAAAATATCAAGCGAACATTTGCAGGACACAATTATAATTCTTAGCGAATGAAGGCTTAAAACCCGTTAAGCAGCTTGCACTGTTTGAGCAGAGCGAGTTTGCAAGCTGTAGGGTTTTTAGCCGTAGTGAGCGCATAGAATTATTCGTGTCCGAAACCGTGAGCGGATATTTTTATTATTTTTCGTGTTTACTCAAAAATTGCATTAACGAAATCTTGAGCGTTAAAATCCTGCAGGTCATCTATTTGCTCTCCGACACCGATATATTTTATCGGTATTTTCAGTTCGTTTACAATAGGAAATGCTATGCCTCCCTTTGCTGTTCCATCCAATTTCGTTAAAATCAAACCGTTAATATTGCATGCTTCTTTAAACAGCTTTGCTTGAACAATACCATTTTGACCAGTTGTTGCATCTATTACAAGATACACATCAATATGGGCTTCGCTGAATTCTTTATCAAGAATTTTAAAAATCTTGCTGAGCTCATTCATAAGGTTCTTCTTGTTATGAAGTCTTCCTGCAGTATCACATATCAATATATCTGCTTTTCTTGCTTTTGCTGCCTGTATTGCATCAAAAACAACTGCTCCGGGGTCTGAGCCTTGCTCTGAAGCAATTATATCAACTCCTGCTCTTTGACACCACTCTTTAAGCTGCTCAACCGCTGCAGCTCTAAATGTATCTGCAGCAGCAACGATAACCTTGTTGCCGGACTGCTTTAATCTATAGGCAATTTTGCCGATAGAAGTTGTTTTACCGACACCATTTACCCCAACTATTAATATTACCCTCTGTTTATCTGTTACATCAGGCCTTTCATTTTCCTTAAGAACATTTATCAGATACTCTTTAATTACATCTTTAAGCTCCAGCGTATCTTCTAATTTTCTCTTTTTTGCTTCTTCTTTGATATAATTAATAATGTCCATCGTTGTTCCAACACCCATGTCGGAAGTAATAAGTATTTCCTCCAATTCGTCAAGAAAATTATCATCTATTTTTTTGTATTGAAAAATCACGCCTTCAATTTGCTCTGTAAGGTTTTTCTTTGTTTTGGAAAGTCCTTCTTTTAATTTGGCAAAAAAGCCTTTTTCATTGTTCATATTTGCCTCCATCTTATTTGGGGACATTCTTCTGTCCCTCTTCCGCTATCTCTTTAGCGACTATCCCTATCCGAGTGGTTTATCCCCATAGCTTAACTGTGTGTCCCTATAATGCTTTGTTCATCTGACAGCTTCATCGATACTAATTTTGTAACTCCCTTTTCTTCCATTGTTGCTCCGTATAAAGTGTCAGCATACTCCATAGTTCCTTTCCTGTGAGTAATTACAATAAATTGTGTTTCCCTTGAAAATTCTTTTAGATATTGCGAAAATCTGAAAATATTTAAATCGTCAAGCGATGATTCAATTTCATCTAATATGCAAAATGGCGTCGGCTTGGTTTTTAAAATTGAAAACAAAAGAGCAATTGCGGTAAGCGCCTTTTCTCCGCCTGACAGCAATGATATTTTGCTCAATTTTTTACCCGGCGGCTGTACTGTAATTTCTATGTTGCTGTTTAACGCATCTTCCTCATTTTCCAAATAAATATCTCCGTTTCCTCCGTTAAAAAGCTTCTTGAATACTTCAGAGAATTTTGCTCTTATATTGTAAAATTCTTCAACAAACTTTTCTTTCATTTGAATTTCAAGCTCTTTTATTACCTCATTCAACTGCTCGATGGCATCTTTTAAATCCTTCTCTTGTTTTGTTAAAAAATCATATCTTTCTCTAACTTCTTTGTACTCTTCTATGGAGTCCAAATTAATATTCCCCAATTCTTTAATTGCCTTTTTGCATGAGTTCACTTCGCTGTAAAGTTTCGTTTGACTAATGCTGTCATCCTTATATTTTAGTGCCATTGCATAGTTTATTTCATAGTCTTCCCATAGTTTTGCAGAAATATCTTCAATTTTTGAACTTTCTCTTTCAATTTTAACATTCAATTTCATTTCTTCATCAAGTATATCGGTTATCAGCTTATTTGATTCATTAATTTTATTTTGGTAGTCATATATTTCATTTTGATAATTTTTATGAGTTTCTTTTTCTTTTATATAACTTTCGTTTAATGATTTTATTTCTTCTTCCAAAGCATCAGAGCATTCCGTAAATTCAATAATTTTTTCTCTTGCTGCTTCAATTTCCTGCTCAATAGAGGATAAGCTTTCTTCTTTATATTTTATGGAATTTTTGTTTCTTTCTATTTCCATATGAATATTATTCAGTTTTTCTTCTATAAGTTTAATATCCTGAGTAATATTAGATACCTTGTCCCTTTGCATTGAAATTGTATTATTGTATTCATCATATTTCAATTTATTGGAATTATTCATTAATATGGTTTCTTCAATACTCTTTTCTTTTTGCTCGACCAATAATTTCAGTTTTTCTGTTTCAGCATTCAAATATCTTAAATCATTTTCATATTTTTGTTTTTCACTCTGTATGAAATGAATTTCTTCTTTATATTTGTTGATAGCAGCAGTAGTTTTTTCATTTTGCTCTGACAGCATTTTAATTTTTGAATTATTCATCTCATAATAATTATTTTTTCCATTAATAAAATTCTTAATTTCTTCTACGGAATTGTTTAATTCTTTTATTTTAAAATTCAAAAGCTTCAATGAATCATTTTTTTCTTTTAATTCTTCCGATAGTTTGTCTAAATGAGCTTTTAATTCATCAATTTCTCTTTTCCTTCCCAAGAGAGCTTGGTTTGAGCTTATATGCCCTCCTGTAACGGAACCGCCCGCATTTATTACATCTCCTTGAAGTGTTACAATTTTAACTGTATTTCCAAGCTTCTTGGATATTTTTAGACCGTTGTTCAGGTTGTCTGCAATAATTATTCTTCCAAGCAAATTTTTAATGACTTTTTCATATTTTGAATTTGTTTGGATTAAATTGTCTGCCGTGTCAATTACGCATTCTTCCTTTAGTACTTCTCTTTCAAAGTCATTTAAACTTCTTTCTGTAAGCATATTAATAGGAAGAAAAGTAACTCTTCCGATTTTATTCTTCTTTAAATACTCTATTATTTCTTCGGCTTCTTTATCAGTGTTTACGATTATGTTTTGTATTGCGGAGCCCAATGCTATTTCAACAGCTTTTTCATATTTTTTTTCTGTTTTTATTACATCAGCCACCGTTCCCAATATACTGTTTAATACAGGCTCCTTATCCTTGTTGTTCATTACGGTTTTTATACTTTTATAATATCCCTCATAATATGCTTCCATATTTGTCAGGATATTTATTTTTGATTTTGTGCCGTTATACTCTTCATTTAACTTGGAAATATGTAAATTTAGCCTTTCTTTATTTTTTTCTGCATTATTTAATTCTTCCAATATGCTTTTCAGTACTGCTTTCTTTTTTATCAGCAGTTCTCTTGTAATCCTTTGTTCTTCCTGCAGATTGTTTACTGTTTCTATTCTCTTTTGTCTTTCTTCTTCTTCTGAATTCACTTCTTGGTCTAAATGCTTAATTCTGTCTCCGTTGTTTATTATTAATGATTCAATTGTGTTTTTATTTGAATTGTTTTTATTGATATCCTTGTGCAGTTCAAACAATTCATTTTTTTGCTGCTCAATCGATTGCACGATTTCATCAATTTCTTCTTTATATTCTTTAATATCTGAGTTTAATGATTCAAATTTTTCTATATCTCTCTTGTATATCTCTTCGCAAGAAACTTTTTCTTGAATTAAAACATTAATCTTTTCTTCTAATTCCAAGTTCCTTTTTTCAAGTTCTCCTATTTCATTTTTAATATTGTCTATGTTTGAGCTGTACAACAATTTTTTTTCTTTGTGTACTTGTCTTAAGCTCTTATATTTTTCTAAAGCTTTATTTTTTGAATCTCTCAGCGCTTCAGTTTCATTGATCTTATTCTGTAAGTCATTAATTTTCTCTTTTTGAGATTCAATAATTTCAGCATAATAATCTCTTCTTTTTTGCAGCCTAAGCTTTTCTTCCAATGACATATCTCTTTGGTTTTTCAGGGCTTTAAGCTGCTCACAATGTTTTTCGTATTCATGAGCTAAATAATTAAGCTCGTATTTTTTTAGATTGTCCCTTATTTCAATAAATTTTTGCGCCCGGATACTTTGCTCATAAAGAGGCTCGATACGCTCCTTAAGCTCATATATTATATCTTCTACTCTATCCAGATTATTCTTTGTTTTTTCAAGTTTCCTTTCAGATTCTTCTTTTCTTGTCTTGTATTTTACTATTCCGGAAGCTTCCTCAAAAACTTGTCTTCTCACATCAGAATTAGGGCTTAAAATGTCTTCCACCCTTCCTTGTCCAATAAAAGAATAGCCTTCTCTTCCTATTCCGGTATCCATAAAAAGCTCTTTTATATCTTTAAGCCTGCATTGCTGTTTGTTTATGTAATATTCGCTTTCACCTGTCTTGTACAGCTTCCTGCTGATGCTTACTTCTTTGTATTCAAGTGGTATTATACCCGATTCATTGTTGAAAGTCAGCCTTACCTCAGCATAACCCAGGGGCAGTCTTTTTGCAGTTCCGGCAAATATAACATCATCCATTTTGCCTCCTCTGAGGGATTTTGCACTTTGCTCCCCCAAAACCCACTTAATGGCATCGGATATGTTGCTTTTACCGCTCCCGTTTGGTCCTACAATGGCAGTAATACCTTTTTCTACTTCTATTTCAGTTTTTTCCGCAAAGGATTTAAACCCGTTTACATATATCTTCTTTAAATACATAAATCCCCCTGTTGCATATTCA
This sequence comes from Clostridiales bacterium, assembly GCA_003483345.1. Taxonomy (GTDB): domain Bacteria; phylum Bacillota; class Clostridia; order Tissierellales; family Sedimentibacteraceae; genus Sedimentibacter. The sequence continues at coordinate 6,348 of DMWH01000008.1, forward strand.
AATAATTTTGAAATACTTCTGATTTCTTAAAACTGAATAATCTTTTATTTTTATTATATATTTCAATTATATCATCTTTTTTCTTTTTAAAGGATATTTGTTTTATTGAAAATCTTTCTTTCAATTTATTGATATTGGACCTTTTTTGGCCAGCGATACTGCTTATCAGATTATCAGGTGCATGAATTGTGATACTTTCCCCAAGCTCCTTAGTATTCACTTTGCACAGTTTTGACCCCAATGCATAATAGTAAATTCTTTCTTCTACCAATTGCCTGAAAGCGGGATGAAAGGGCCCTGCCATAACATCTTCATCATTATTGATGGATTCTGTATTTTGAAGTCCTATCCTTATAACACTTATATCGTTGATACTGTACAAGCTGTATATATATGCTGATATTTCTACTGCTTCATCCAGAGATAGAGGTTTATATAAGCCTTTTTCATACATGTCAAAAAGCTCAGTATCCTTTATTACCAATGTAGGATAAATTCTCACAATATCCGGTTTCATTTCGATTGACTCAATACATGTTTTTATGTCCTTTATCCTGCTGCTTCCGGGAAGTCCGGGCATTATCTGGTGTCCTAATATAAATCCATACTCCTTTATGAGGCGGCTTGCATCTATTGATTGTTTTTTATTATGCCCTCGGTTTGAAATCTTCAAAACCTCATCATCGAGACTTTGTATTCCTAACTCAATTATATCCATTCCGTATTTTTTTTGAAGCATCAGTATTTCATCGTTTATGGCATCAGGTCTCGTGGAGCATCTTATACTGCTTATGATTTTTAAGTCCTTATAATGTTTTGCAGCCTTTAATAATTCTTCCTGAATTTTCGTATCGATTGCCGTAAATGAGCCGCCGAAAAATGCAATTTCCGTATTGGTATTACCATCAATTGTTTCTATATACCTTTTAACAATTTTATGAACATATTCTCCATCAACAGTAAAATTTTTTTGTCCTGTAATTCTTCTTTGGTTGCAAAATACACAGTTATTGGGACAACCTACATGAGGTACAAAAATAGGAATAATTTTTATTTTCTTATTCATTCAAACAGCCTTCTTGTATAAGAGCATCCTTGGCGGCATTTTGCTCAGCTATTTTCTTGTTTTTACCGACGCCTTTTCCCGCTACATTTTTGTTAACCATCACATTCACATGAAAAACTTTATCGTGGTCAGGCCCTTCTTCCTTTGTAACTACATATCTGATTTTGCATGACTGGCTTTTACTTTGATAGTATTCCTGAAGATACGATTTAAAATCCGTTATAATTTTTCCTTTAACAGCAAGCTTAATATACTCAGTTAAATTATTCAATACGAATTTTTCAGCCTGCTTGTATCCTCCGTCTAAATATATTGCAGCAATAACAGCTTCCACAGCATCTGCCAGTATTGATTTTCTTTCCCTGCCTCCGGAGGATTCTTCACCTTTCCCTAATAGTAAGTATTTCCCTAAGTTTAAATTTGCCGCAACCAAGCTTAGGGTATCTTCGCAAACAACCTGGGCTCTCAATTTTGTTAAGTCTCCTTCAGGATAATCAGGAAATTCATCAAAAATATATCTGCTTACGGAAATGCTTAAGACTGCATCTCCCAAAAATTCAAGTCTTTCATTATTTACCTTGTTATATGCCTTATCCTCATTTGAATATGAGCTGTGTGTCAAGGATTCTTCCAATATTTTTATGTTATTAAATTTATAACCTATTATTTTTTCAAATTCATAAACTGTACCTGTAATCAATTTTCCCTCCGGAATAATAACATATCATTGCTACTGGATGACATAACTGATGTCTGCTTTCAAACTATGGGACGCATTGCTGCGTCCCCCTTCTTTAAATAATTATATCTTCCAAGTATCTGACAATATCTCCTACTGTCTCTATTTTTTCAATACTTTCATCATCAACTTCAATGTCGAATTCGTCTTCAATTGCCATAACCAATTCAAAAAGTGTTATTGAATCGGCTTCTAAATCGTCTGTAAAGGATGTTTCCATAGAAATGTCTTCAGGCTCAACTCCAACCTTTTCGGCTACTAATTCCCTAATTCTTTCAAACACATCATTCACCTCCTCATAATGCTTTCTTCAATTAATTCATTTACATTGCTTTCTCCGCAAATTTTTGCCTGACGAATTGCATTTTTAATTGCTTTTGCATCAGAGCTGCCGTGTGCTTTTATTACGGGAGCTTTAACTCCCAATAGCGGAGCCCCGCCATGCTCTGAATAATCAAATTTTCTTTTGAAGTTCTTTAGTGCCGGTTTAATTAATATACCGCCTAGTTTAGTTTTCATGCTTGACATAATTTCTTCTTTCAAGCCCTTCATAATTTCCAGCACCGTACCCTCCATAGTTTTTAATATCATATTCCCCGTAAACCCGTCACATATTACAATATCAGCTTCTCCTTTAAGTATATCCCTGGCTTCAATGTTGCCGATGAAATTAAGNNNACTCCTATATTTGCTAAGGCAATCCTTGGGGATTTGATATTCATAACTCTTTTAAGGTAAATATCTCCCATAATGGCAAAGTCATATAAAAATTCCGGTTTTGAATCCACGTTTGCACCGGAGTCTATCAATAAGCAAAACCCACCTGACATATTGGGTATCAATGAGCCTATCGCGGGTCTTTCAATTCCTTTAATCCTTCCTATCAGAAGGGTCCCGCCGCTTAATAAGGCTCCTGTGCTTCCTGCAGATACTATTGCATCAGCGTTGCCTTCCTTCACCGCATATAAAGCCTTGACCATCGAAGATTCTTTCTTGCGCCTTATTGCTAAGACAGGTTTGTCATCATTTGATATTATATCCTCTGCATTAATGATTTCTATATTATTGAAGTTTGATGTGTTTTTTTCTAGTATTCTTTTTATTTCAATTTCTTTTCCGCATAGTACCAAGCTTAGATTATACTCATCTCTAGCTTGTATACTTCCGATTATAACAGCCTCAGGTGCATTGTCTCCACCCATGGCATCAATTGCAATTTTCATATTCACCTCTTATCTAATATACTTATATCAGTATATAGCAGTAATATTTGTTTTGCAATAAAAAAATAGTGCCAAGCACTATTTTTTTAAATACCCGACACGGGTTTTAGAGTCTTATTATTCAACAGCTACCACTTCTTTACCGTCATAATATCCGCATGATATACATACTCTGTGAGGTAGCTTTGGCTCATGACATTGTGGACATTCCACAGTATTAGGAACAGTTAATTTTGCATTGGCTGCTCTTCTTGAATCTCTTTTGGCTTTGGAAGTTTTTCTCTTAGGTACTGCCATTTTTACACCTCCTTATATCAACAGGTCTTTCAACTTATCAAATCGCGGGTCTGTTAAGCTGTTTACGCATTGACATTTTTCATTGTTTAAGTTTGCTCCGCAATTGGGACATATGCCTCTACAGTCTTTATCACACAGAGATTTCATGGGTAAGGATAAATAAATCAATTGTTTGATTATATCATCCATTTTTATAATTCCGTCTGTTATAACCATTTGAACTTCATCAGATTCCTTATCCTCTTTATGTACAAGAGATGCTTGGAATTTGTAATTGATTCTATTATTAAACTCCTTTAAACATCTTGCACATTCATCTGTCAGAGTATATTCTATTCTGCCTGAAAATGTCAGACTGTCGTCAATTTTGAATATTTCTCCGCTTAATAAAATATTTTTGTCCAGACGTGTTTCTTCCAAAAATTCCTCATCATCTATTACAAAATTCTCGTTTACAGTCATAGACACATTATCAGATGATAAAAACTTGTTTATCTTAAGCAACATAATACCACCCTTTTTAATTCGCAGAGTTTATTATATGAGAAAAGAAAATATTTGTCAAGGTAATATTTCTTATTATTTGCTTGTTAATTCCTTTGTTTCTCTTGCAATCATCAATTCTTCGTTTGTAGGAATTACAAATACTTTTACTCTGGAGCCATCCTTTGATATTTCGGCTTCTTTTCCTCGTATTTTGTTCTTTTCATCATCTATTTCAACTCCAAGAAATTCCAAGCCTTCGCATATCTCTTTTCTTGCAGTTGCGGAATTTTCACCTAAACCCGCAGTAAATACTATATAATCCAGTCCTCCCATTGCTGCTGCATAAGAGCCGATATATTTTTTAACTGTATATGCAAATTTGTCTAAGGCCAACCTGGCTCTCTTATTTCCTTTATCAGCTTCGGCCTCAATATCTCTAAAATCGTTTGAAACTCCTGAAATACCCAAAACTCCGGACTTTTTATTCATTAAATTGTCAACCTGTTCAGCCGTCATATCTTTCTTACAGATTAAATATGTTACTATTGCAGGGTCTATGTCTCCGCATCTCGTTCCCATTACCAAACCTTCAAGAGGAGTCATTCCCATACTTGTATCAAATGATTTTCCATCCTTTATTGCAGTTAAGCTTGCTCCGTTTCCCAAATGACATGTAACTATTTTGGTTCCTTCAAGGCTCTTGCCTGTTATTTCAGCAACTCTTTCAGAAACATATTTATGCGATGTTCCGTGGAATCCGTATCTTCTTATTCTCATTTCTTCATATAATTCATAAGGCAATGGATATATAAAGGATACTGGAGGCATTGTCTGATGAAATGCAGTATCAAATACTCCTGCCATCGGTACGTCAGGCAATAATTCCTTGCATGCTTCAATACCTATGATGTTTGGAGGATTGTGAAGAGGTGCCAATCCAATATTTTCTTTCATTGTATCAATAACTTCATCGTTAATTACTACTGAACATGCAAATTTTTCTCCGCCGTGAACTACCCTGTGTCCGATAGCATCAATTTCGTCCAATGATTTTACTGCTCCGTACTTTTCATCTAACAGTGCCCTCAACATAAGGTTGACTGCATCCTTGTGATTTTTTAAATCTTCCTCAATAACCAGTTTGTCTAATCCTGTTCTTTCATGTTTTAATAAGCTGCCGTCGATTCCTATTCTTTCAACTAAGCCTTTAGCTAAAACACTTTCATCATCCATGTTTATCAACTGGTATTTTAATGATGAACTCCCGCAATTAATTACTAATACATTCATTTTATTCCTCCATAGTTTTAAAATAATAATAATAATATCTAAAATCCCTTAAGATTTTAATGAACACATTTAATAATATTTTCTAGTTTTTTGTTGTTTAAAATAAATATATCACAGTTTGATATTTGATAATTCCACAGTGTATTATCATCAACTATTTTATAATACAATAGTATCCCCTGGATTACACCGTAATGAGTCAAGATTAATGAATTGTCAGGCACATTGTCTATAAAGCCTGAAACCCTATAAATTATATCATCATAACCTTCACCTTTGGGAAATTTATATTTATGTTTAAATTCAATCCATCTTTCTGTTTCATCTGCATATTGCTCTAATATTTCCTCCCAGGTCAAATTTTCAAAAATGCCAAAGTTCACTTCTGTTAAACGGTTTTCAATAATTATATCTTTTTTATTGAAACCTATTTCGTCTGCTATTATTTCCGCTGTATTTTTTGCTCTTTTTAAGGGGCTTGAAAAAATATTATCTATTGTTTTACCTCTTAATTTCTTGCCTGCCTTTACTGCCTGCAAAGCACCTGTTTCAGTCAATTCAACATCTGTAATACCGCTGAATCTCCTGCTTATATTTGATTCGGATTCTCCGTGACGAACTAAATATATCATATCTGCCTCATTAAGAAAAGTACGATTGTCATAAAGACTATCTGGCTTATTTCTGTGATAAATCCGCATGTATCCCCTGTCATTCCGCCTATTTTTTCTTCTATCAGTATGGATATGAAATATGAAACAGCAATTGCAGCAAAACATGCAGTAAACATTATAGCCCGGTACCATGGTATCATTGAAAAAACAAATAATATCAATAAATTAATCAATAATACATTTTTATCAATATTTTCTATAAATACAGTTCCCATACCTTTTATTTTCTTAGCATATTTTTTATTCCAACAAGAAACTATTGTGCTTGCCCGTCCTACAAGAGGCATCATAAAAACAGTTTCAATGCTGCAAAAAGAAAACAGAACAAATTGTGAAAGTATAATTAAAATCAATGCTATAACACCAAAAGCTCCTATGTGGGAATCACTCATTATTTCAAAGATTCTATCCCCTGTCCTTCCGGATAATAAGCCGTCTGCAGTATCACAAGCACCATCCAAATGTATACCGCCGCTTATAAGAATGTACATAACAGTAATTACCAGCCCTCTTATAAAGGATATTTGATTGTTAAAAATTAAATAAACAACAGCCAAAAGAAAACCTATTACCACTCCTACTAAAGTGAAAAGATTCAATGCTTTTACAAAGTTTTCTTCATTATACTCTATTTTTTCCCCAACAGGAATCCGAGTAAAAAAGGAAATGAGAATTAGAAATCCTGAGGCCATTTTATCATTTCTCCTTTATGTTTAAGTTTAATTGGTATTCCTGAAAAAATAAAATACATATGCTCGGCTTGGACTCCAATTTTATTGTTAATCCGCCCGCTTATATCCCTGAAATAATTTCCCATGTAGTAAGAAGGTACAAGACCCATTCCTGTTTCATTAGAGACTATTATAAGTTTTTTATTGTTTTCCTTGCATACATTAATTAATGAAAAAACCTCTTCGGTAATTTTGTTTTCCAATATATTTACATCTTCAACACTGCAATCATCAAAATCCAATTTGCTTTCAACCATGTAATTTCCAATCATCGTTGTTATGCAGTCCAAAAGAACTACTTCAGACTGATTGAATTCAGCTTTATTAATAAGTGTTTTAAAATCAGAGTACATCTCCAATGTCTGCCAGAAAGCCGGTCTTTGCTCCCTGTGCTTTTTAACTCTATCTGCCATAGCCTCGTCTGTTACGGCTGCAGTTGCTATATACAATACGTTTTCCGAATATTCTTTTGCTTTTAATTCAGCAAAGGTGCTCTTCCCGCTTCTTGCACCGCCGATAACAAATATAAGACTCATTCTATCACCATTTAATATTTTTAACCATTAACATTTAACAGTATATCATTTATTTAATAAAAAATAAACAATGAATTTTAAAATTTTAAGGACGGGTGTTCTCGCGGTGCCTGGCACCGGGCTGCATTAACAAAGGACGGTTCCAAATAGAACCGTCCCGAAATTTTATTGACATTGATATTGATTATAATTAAGATATATGTAAAGGGCGAAAGGATAAAATTATGAGAATAACAGGTGTTGTGGCGGAATATAATCCATTTCATTCAGGACATGAATATCAGTTAAGGATGGCAAGAAGGCTATCAGGCTGTGATTGTATTGCAGTTGTAATGAGCGGAAATTATGTACAGCGCGGAGAGCCTGCAATTATAGATAAATTTAAACGGGCGGAGGCTGCAATTTATGGCGGTGCTGATATTGTTATAGAGCTTCCCATGCCTTTTTCATGTCAAAATGCTGAAATGTTTGCTCATGCAGCAATAATGGAATTAAAAAAGCTTAATGTTGATTCAATAAGCTTTGGCTGTGAAACCGACAATGTAAGACTATTGAAAAAAATTGCTTTATTACAATTAACACCCGGTTTTAACAATTATATTAAGGAAGAAATGAAAAAAGGATTATCATATCCCAATGCCATGTCTAATGCACTTAAATTTATACTTAATGAAGAAGCAGAAGCCGTATATTCACCTAATAATGTCTTGGCTGTCGAATATATAAAAAGTGCCGTGAAACTTAACTTAGAACTTCAATACTATCCTGTAAAACGTGTGGGAATGGCTCACAATGACACCGAAATTTCAGGGCTCTTTCACAGTGCTACCGCAATAAGAAATGCCATAATGGAAGGCTCTTTTGATAATCTTAAGCTTACGGAAAAAAGTATTGAATTGATAAAAAAATTCTGCAAGGAGCACAAAAAATATAATATATTGAACAATTATAGGGATTATTTGTATTATAAAATAATTACATGTGACGATTTAGAAGAAATTTATGAAATAAATGAAGGATTAAACAATAAAATAATATCACAGGTTTACAAGCATGAAACTATTGATGAATTTATAATGTCTCTTAAGTCAAAGCGTTATACCTATTCAAAGTTGAGAAGAAGCCTTCTGAATATCTTACTCGGCATCAAAAAGGTTGACATAATTAATATTATGTCAACCAATGATAAATATGTTAAGGTTCTTGCTTTTAATAATACTGGCAGGAAGGCAATAAAAAATGCCGTAAATAATGGAACCATAGTAATAAACAGATATTCCGATTATAAAAAGAATAATTTAACTCCTGAAAAACTTATGAGGTTTAATATAACAAACAAAACATCAAACATTTATTATCTTCCGTTGGAAAACAGAAAAATGAACAGCGAATATTTCGAAAATGCAGTCTATGTAGATGTATAATTTTAGGGGGCCCGTTTATTTACTGAAGAATTGTGATTGTCATAATAATTATATACTAAGCATATAAAGCACTCTTGGACAATAAAATAAAAAGGGGGTGTTTTTATGCTTAGAAGAAATTTTATTCCTGTTTTCATAATCCTTATTATTTGCTTATTCGTTATGAAACCGGGCATAGTATCGGAAGGTGTTTTCAACGGTCTTAAAATATGGGTCAACAACATGATTCCGTATTTGCTTCCCATGTCTATTTTATCAAATATTTTGCTGCAATATAATTTTTTATATAGAATATCTGAGAAACTTTCCTTTTTATCCAATAAAATTTTTAACAGCAAATATGCATTCATCCCCTACTTTATAAGCTTTGTGGTAGGCTATCCTTCAGGTGCGATGACAGTAAATACCATGGCTTCGTTTAAAAGAATAGACAGCAGTGAAGCAAATGCTCTGATGGTTTTCACAAACAACTGCAGCTTTCAATTTATGGCAGGAGCAGTATCTTTTTCAATGCTTGGTGATTTAAACTTAGCCAAATATATTGCCATTCCTCATTTGTTAGGTGCATTACTCATAGGGATTATCATAAAAAAAGGCAGTATATCTTCTACTTTTATGAGGGAAAAAAAACAAAAATACATATCATTTTACGATGCTTTCAACTCTTCGATTTATAAATCGATTACCTCAATTTTATCCATCGGGGGCGTAATTGTTATATTTTCTGTATTTTCCAATTTTTTTGACACCCTCCTTATTTCAGTTTCAAAATATCTCCCATTAAGTTTAAATCTAAGCGATATAATACATTCTGTTTTAACAGGTATATTAGAAATATCAAACGGCTGCAGCGTTACAGCTTCATCTGTACTTCCCTTGGATGTAAAGCTGATAATAATCAATTTTCTTATCAGCTTCTCAGGAATATCTGTCATTTTTCAAACCATTGCAGTTACAAATGATTTTGATTTTAGAATAAGCAATTATGTTTTTTATAAAGCTATACAAGGAATACTATCGGTTATAATATGTATCGGGATGTTAATTCTATCTTGAAAATTTTTGCAAGTATATATATAATGGTATTACTTAAGAAAAAGGTGATATAATGATAAACGTTACTTTAATCGGTACAGGCGGCATGGTACCGCTTCCCGGCAGATATTTAGCCTCATGTCATATTGATTATCAAGGAAAAGCAATTCTTATAGACTGCGGCGAAGGTACACAAATTTCACTCCATAAGGGAAAAATAAGCTTAAATAAAATTGATACGATATTAATAACTCATTGTCATGCAGACCATGTAACAGGTCTTCCCGG
>DMWH01000267.1 GCA_003483345.1 Clostridiales bacterium
CATTTTCGGCAGATATAAGTTATTGCCCTTGTAAAAGATCTATTGCAGGAGAGGTATCCAGATGTCCTTAAAATTAATGTATATAACAAATAATATTGAAGTTGCAAAAATCGCCGAAAATTACGGTGTAGACAGGATTTTTGTTGATCTTGAATATATGGGGAAAAGTGAAAGGCAGAAAAATTTAGATACAGTAAAATCGTCACATAGTATTGATGACGTTAAAAAAATTAAAAATATCCTTTCAAAATCTGAACTTCTTGTAAGGATCAATCCCATAAACTCCGATTCAGCAAATGAAATTGATAAAGTAATTCAAAACGGTGCTGATGTAATCATGCTCCCGATGTTTAAAACCGAAGAAGAAGTATCAACTTTTATAAAACTTGTAAATAAAAGAGCTCGTACGTGCCTATTATTGGAGACAATCGAAGCGGAAATTTTGATAGATGACCTTTTGTTGTTGGATGGGATCGATGAAATGTTTATCGGACTCAATGATCTACATATAAGTCATAATATGAAATTTATGTTTGAGCTTCTGGCAGATGGCACAGTCGAGATGTTATCTAAAAAGATCAAAGACAAAGGGATACCTTTTGGATTTGGAGGGATTTCAAGGCTTGGATCAGGAATATTGCAGGCTGATAACATAGTTGCTGAGCATTATCGGTTAGGCTCTTCAATGGTGATCCTTTCCAGAGGATTTTGTAATTATGAGAAAATAAATGACATCGATGAAATTAACAAAATATTTAAGGAGTATATTTTTAAGTTAAGAAAATTTGAAGAAGAATTAAGCTTGAAAGAACCAGTTTATTTTTTTGAAAACCATAAGTTAGTTATTGCAAAAGTAAAAGAAATTATAAATTAGGTTATTAATAGTAAAGATGGTGATAATATGAATTTAAATTTTGACTTCCTAAATAAGATAGGCAAAGAATATTATGATTCATTTTATATTTTAGATATTAAACAGCTTAAAGAAAACTTTAAAGAGTTGCAGGATGCTTTCAGAAAAATATATGCGGAATCATACATAGCTTATTCATATAAAACAAACTATATCCCTAAAGTATGCAATGCCATAAATGATCTTGGCGGATATGCAGAAATTGTGTCAGACATGGAATATGAAATCGCTAAACGTATCGGAGTAGATCCTTGTAAGATAATATTTAACGGACCATACAAAAACAAGTCAGCTGTTAAGGAACTTATGCTTTCCGGTGGGATCGTCAATATCGATTCAACTGCTGAGACAGAAAACATTGAAGAGATCGTACAGCAGCATCCTGAAAAGATTTTCAATCTGGGAATAAGATGTAATTTTGATATTGGAGATGAAGTGGTATCTCGATTTGGTTTTGACGTCCATTCAAGTGAATTTGCAAATACAATTCATAGACTAAGGGCCTACAGTAATATCAATTTTATTTCAGTACAATGCCATTTTGCCGACCGCAGTCTTGAGACTTGGTATTCAAGAACTGATAAAATGCTGAACTTAATTGAAAATGAAATCCCCTTTATTCCTGACATAATTGATTTCGGTGGTGGGTTATATGGTAAAATGCCTTGCTCATTAAAATCTCAATTTAAATCAAACATTCCATCGTATCAAGATTACGCAAACACTGTAGCTAAGAAATTTGCAGAAAGGTTTTCCGGAAGCGATAAAAAACCCAAACTGTTTATTGAGCCAGGCAGCGCCCTTGTTGGAGATATAATGAAGTTTGCCTGCAAAGTTGAAAGCATAAAAAATATAAGAGGCAAAGACATTGCGACTGTGTTAGGAAGTATTTATAATATTAACCCGACGCTAAACAAAAAAAATCCGCCATTGTCTGTTTATGCTTCTGATGCAACTGAAAGGAAACATTATTCTGCACTGGACTTTGGGGGATACACATGTATTGAATCAGATTATTTGTATAGGGGGTTCAATGGGGAATTGGGCGTTGGTGATTACGTTGTTTTTGAAAACGTTGGATCCTATTCGATCGTATTGAAACCTCCCTTTATTTTGCCCAATTTTCCTGTTGTCAATTACGATGAAGAAACAGGAGAAACAGAGTTGATTAAAAATAGCGAGAAGTTTGACGATTTATTCAAGACATATAAATTTGTTTTTTAAAGGACGATTTTATGTACTTTTTATTTAAACGATTAATGGATATATTCCTATCATCGATCGGATTGCTTATTCTTTCGCCTTGCTTAGCGGTCATTGCGATTGCAGTCAAAATTGATTCAGACGGCCCGGTCATATTTAAGCAAAAGCGATTAGGCTTAAACGGAAAAGAATTCGATATGTATAAATTCAGGACTATGGTCCTGAACGCAGAAAATATTGGTACAGGACTTTTTAATTATGACAATGATCCAAGGGTTACTCGGGTCGGTCGTTTTTTGAGAGAGACGAGTATAGATGAACTTCCACAGTTAATAAATGTTATAAGAGGAGAAATGTCTCTCGTGGGACCGCGGCCTCCCGTCAAAAATGAATTGGGAGATTACAACCTCCTAAATTCCAGATACAAGAAGAGGTTTCAGGTATTACCGGGGATAACCGGATTGGCACAGATAAGTGGAAGAAACGAACTGCCTTGGGACGAAAAAATTAATTATGACAACCAATACGTTGAAATGGTTAAGAAAAATGGATTATTTGTAGATATTAAAATCCTGCTTTTAACAATAATCAACGTATTCAGAAAAAAAGACATTTATGAAAAAAAAGTCAGCTCAGATATAAACGACGAAGAATCTGCAAAAATTGCTGCTCTAGAAGTTATTGCAAAAGCTCAAGAAAAAGAATCAGGATCAGATTTTTAAAGATGGTACTGGAGATGAAAGAATGAAACGACCGATTGAAAAAAGACTTATATGGCTTAATGGAGAAATCGTTCCATTGGATCAAGCAAGAATAAATATACTGTCTCCTACCTCCCAATTTGGCGCTAACGTTTTCGAGGGCATCAGGTGTTATTGGAATGAAGAGAATAAACAGCTTTACGCCTTTCGGCTTCGTGAACATTTCCATAGACTAAAAAATTCCATGAAAATATTCAGGATGGAAGACAAATACTCTATCGAAGAGATGCAGCAGGGTTTGATCGATGTGATCAAAGCAAATGAATACAAAGAGGACATTGCTGTACGTCAGACGGTCTTCATAGATGGTTTTGGTTCCTGGATGTCAAAAGGCCCTCTTGGGATGTTTATTGCTCCCATTCCAAAGCCAAGGACATCCTCTTTGACAAAAGGGCTGAGATGCGCAGTCAGTTCATGGGAACGCATAAGTGATAAGAACCTTTCTCCTAGAGTCAAAGTTGGGGCAAATTACATAAACAGCAGAATGGCTCAGATGGAAGCACTTGAAAATGGTTATGATTCAGCAATATTAATGAACAGCCAGGGGAAAATCTCGGAGGGACC
>DMWH01000073.1:0-1579 GCA_003483345.1 Clostridiales bacterium
ATGTACAATACCACCAGAACGCTGATGACCATGAAGATTATATCAAATATTACGAAATAATTGCTGAATCTCCATATCATCAATGCCAGTGTAATTATTTGAGCCAAGAGTGCCAGTGTTACCAAGGTGGCTCTCCTTACTAAAAAGCTAATAATTTTTCCCATAAAGTTCCCTTTTTCTTTATATATTACGTAAATTGTATCAAAAAATGAAGTATTTGTAAATGAGTTTTAAACAGTCAAATATCAATCACCAAATTGATTTCTCCTTGATCAGCTACGCAAAAAGGCTGCCATAGGCAGCCTTGACATATTAAAATAATCTATGTTTATGATAATACGTTTTGCAATATTTGATCTTTTTGTTTTGTTGCTCTTTGTTTTACAAACAATATATATCCTACAGATAATACTGCTGCCAATATATATGATGCAGTGTATGAGCCGGCCGGCAATCCAAGTAAAGTATCTAAATTAAAACCGATTTTTGCATTTAATATGAAGCTTAGCGTAATGAACATATAGAATGTTCCCGGAATTAATGATACCAGGTAATTCTTGCCGTTAATGTAGAGGTAAATTGATATTGTTGCCAATGCAAATGTTGCAACAAATTGGTTTGTAAATGCAAAGTATCTCCACAATATTGAGAATCCGGCAGGATTTGTTTTAGCAATATACAGGATTACGGCTGCAGGGATGAAGAAAGCTATACTTAAGCTTACTCTCTTATCAGCAGGTCCCTGGTCTATATTAAACTGCTCGGCAACCATCAGTCTTAATCCTCTGAATGCTGTGTCTCCGGATGTTATCGGAAGAACTATAACACCGATTATTGCAAAGAGCGCTCCAAAGTTTCCTAAGAAGTCTCTTGATACAGCTCCTACCATCAATACAGCACCGGTAGCCATATCAGTACCCTTACCGAACAGCACCATTGCACCGCCTGCCCAACACATTGCTATGAAACCTTCAACAAGCATCATATTAAAGAATGTTGTTTTTCCTTCTTTTTCACTTGAAACGGTTCTTGCTATCAATGTGTTCTGAGTTGCATGGAATCCTGATAAGATACCGCAAGCAACTGTTATAAAGAATGTAGGAATAAAGGGAAGTCCTCCGGGATGCTGACTAAACATACCGTTAAATGATAAGTTTGTCAGATACTGTCCTCCTCCAAACAATATTCCAAAGAAAATACCAACTGCTGATATAATCAAGAAAGCACCAAATATTGGGTAAACTCTTCCTATTATTGCATCTATCGGGAATATTGTCGCAACAACATAGTATAAGAAAATTCCTGCATAAACAATCCATGTTGTGGGATTTGTTGCAACAGCTTCTTGTTTCAGCAATTCAGAAACAATTAAATCTCCCGGTGTATAAACGAAAACAACACCTACCAAAAGCATCAGTATCCAGATTATAATATTATATATACCAAATACCTTTCCGCCCAAATATTTTTTAATTAATTTAGGCATTTGTGCTCCTCCGTTACGCATGGATATCATGCCGGAGAAATAGTCATGCATTGAACCTGCAAGAACACAGCCCAAGGGAATAGTTATAAATGC
>DMWH01000073.1:1638-1789 GCA_003483345.1 Clostridiales bacterium
CTGTCATCAGGTCCGAATACTTTTTCACAGTATGAACCGTACAAATAACCACCGACAATAAGAATAATAATTCCAATAATAAAAGTAGTCATGTCTCCTCCTAAGAAGTAATATAGTACTAAACCTGCTAATCCTAGGTTTAGATTATAAT
>DMWH01000073.1:1795-8654 GCA_003483345.1 Clostridiales bacterium
CGATTGTCCCCAATAAAAAAACTATCTCTCTTTAATGAGAGATAGCTTTTTATATCTTATAAATTATGATAATACGTTTTGAACAATTTGTTCTTTTTGAACCGTTGCTCTACGTCTTACAAACCATATATAACCTACACAGCATGCTGCTGCCAATGCATATGCAACACCCCACGGCAGGTTGAACCCGATTTTTGCGTTAAATATAAAGCTTAATGTAACGAAGAAGTAGAATGTTCCGGGTATCAAGGATACCAAGTAATTCTTGCCGTTAATGTAGAGGTAAATTGATATTGTTGCCAATGCAAATGTTGCAACAAATTGGTTAGTAAATGCAAAGTATCTCCACAATATTGAGAATCCTGCGGGATTTGTTTTAGCAATATATAGTATAACAGCTGCAGGGATGAAGAATGCTATACTTAAGCTTACTCTCTTCTGAGTAGATGTCTGGTCTATGTTAAACTGCTCGGCAACCATTAATCTCAATCCTCTGAATGCTGTGTCTCCGGATGTTATCGGAAGAACTATAACTCCGATTATAGCAAAGATTGCTCCAAAGTTTCCTAAGAAGTCTCTTGATACAAGTCCTACCATCAGTGTTGCACCGGTAGCCATATCTGTACCCTTACCGAACAGCACCATTGCACCGCCTGCCCAGCACATTGCTATGAAGCCTTCAACAAGCATCATGTTGTAGAATGTCATTTTTCCTTCTTTTTCATTTGAAACGGTTCTTGCAATCAAGGTGTTCTGAGTTGCATGGAACCCTGATAAGATTCCGCAGGCAACCGTTATAAAGAATACAGGAATAAAGGGCAGTCCACCCGGATGTTGACTGAACATACCTTCAAATGATAAGTTTTGTAAATAAGCTCCTCCTCCGAACAATATTCCGAAGAAAATACCAACTGCAGAAATAATCAGGAAAGCACCGAATATTGGGTAAACTCTTCCTATTATTGCATCTATCGGGAAAATAGTTGCAACAATATAATATAAGAAAATGCCTGCATAAACAATCCAAGTTGTAGGATTTGCAGCAACAGCTTCTTGTCTCAGCAATTCGGAAACAATTAAATCTCCAGGCGTATAAACGAAAACAACGCCAACCAAAAGCATCAATATCCAGATAACTACATTGTAAAAGCCAAATACTTTTCCGCCTAAAAACTTTTTAATCAATCTTGGCATCTGAGCTCCGCCGTTACGCATTGAAATCATGCCTGAGAAATAATCATGCATTGAGCCTGCAAGAACGCAACCTATAGGAATAGTTATAAATGCGATAGGTCCAAACAATATACCTTGTATTGGTCCTAATACAGGTCCTGTACCTGCTATGTTAAGTAAGTTAATTAGGGAGTTTTTCCATTTTTTCATCACCACGAAGTCTACTCCGTCTGCCTTAGTAATAGCTGGTGTTTCCCTGTCATCAGGTCCGAATACTTTTTCGCAAAAATTGCCGTAAAGATATCCGCCACCAACAAGAATTATGATACCAATCAAAAAAGTAACCATAAAAAACCCTCCTTTAAAATATAATGAAATTATGTAAAAATAAAAAATAAAAAAATAAAGAAATAAAGTAAAAGAATAAAGAATAAATTTGTGTTGAGTACTTCCTTTTACCGGAATACCCTTGTATTTCACCTCCCTATGTATTACTATTTTATTGTATCACTAAGCTGTTATCCAGTCAAGGTAAGTTAAAAAATATTGTTTATTTTTCAATTAAATGAAAAGATTTTGTAACAATTTCCAACTCTCCTAGTAAAAGTATAAACAACTTAAGAAATTGTTTTTCCTTTTCCTAATTTTGACAATGAATATGACAGTAAACAGCATGCTAATAGTATTATTAAGTTTAATAAATAATCAAAATTCAAATAAAAACCGGGGAATATCGAAAGAACGGAACCTAATACAAGGCCTAGAATTGCATAGTATGTAATTCCATATGCCTTTTCAAAAAGCATGCATATTATTTTTGAAAATAACAATATACTCAGTATAAAGCCTATGGCGAGAAAAAAAATTATGGATATTTGAATATTTGAAATTGCACTTATGACTATTTCATAAGCACCCATATACATAAGCAGTATAGAAGCGCTGATACCGGGTATAATTGTTCCAAATCCAATTATGATGCCATAAATAATCAGGCTCAGAGGAGCGGTTCCTGAGTTCATTATTATATTAATTTCATCTTTTTCAAAATATGCAGCAACTAATGTAATGCTCAGGGTTATTATAAAAGGTATTAAATATCTTTGTTTATAGCCTTTTTTATTTGCTTCTTTTACTACCAGAGGTATGGTACCAAACATCAAGCCTATAAAAGCATATTTTACTTCGACTTCGTGAAAATGGAAAAGGTATTCAATAATTCTGCTGAAAATTAATACTCCAACGACTCCCCCAATACCGACAGGCATGAAATACAATACATTTTCCTTAAAATTCCTGGTAAAATGAGCAATAAAGTATGTAATTTTGTCATACAAACCAAATATTACAGCCAAGGCTCCTCCGCTGATTCCGGGAGCTATAGCCGCAATGCCCAATGCCAAACCCTTTAAAAATCCCGACATAAAATTCATCACACACACCTGCCAGTATACTCTTGTTTAATTATATGTCCATATGGTAATTTTAGCAATAAAAAATCGTACGCAGTCTCATTCACCAAATCTTTCAGCAGTTTCCTTCATAGACGTATTTGAGTTTTTCTCTTGCTATATTTGCCAAATCATAAACCTTTTTTACGTCTGTCGGCCTTTTATCAAGCATCTTGTAGCAAGGGAAAAACCTAGAAACATGAAGAGGTATTTCAGGCGACACTGAAAATATAAATTCCGAGAGCTCCCTTATTTCATCCTCCGTGTCATTTTCACCAGGTATTATAAGAGTTGTTATTTCCACATGACAATGTTTTGCTGCAAGCTTAATAAAATTTTTAACTGTGTCCAAGTCCCCGCCGATTTTTTTATAAAACTCATAAGTAAACCCTTTTAAATCAATATTCAGAGCATCAATAAAAGGAAGTAGTTTTTTCATCGGCTCTTCACAAAAACAACCGTTTGTAACAATCACATTCTTTAAATTCTTATCTCTTGCCGATTTAGCACAGTCTAAAACATATTCATATCCTACCAAAGGCTCGTTGTAGGTATATGCTATGCCTATATTTTTTCTGTCCTTTAAATCCAATGCTATATTTATTAATTCTTCAGGTTTTACAAATTGAGTTTTAACCTCATTTTTGGATGCCATGGATATATGATAATTCTGGCAAAATAAACATTTTAAATTGCATCCGAAGCTTCCTACAGACAGTATATTGCTGCCGGGATAAAACCTGTACAAAGGCTTTTTTTCGATTGGGTCAAGGGCAAGAGCTGTTAATTGACCGTAATTGATTGCCGTAATTTCACCGTTAATATTTTTCCTTGCCCTGCATAAACCTGTTTGACCTTCTTTTAAATTGCAGTGATGCGGGCATATAGTGCAAATTAATTTGCTCATTTGTGCCTTACCACCTCAAATCTTTCCAACTGATAGTCTTCATTTGGAGAAATACCTGCTTTTCTCAAAGCTATGGAGACTTGTTTTTCAGCTGTTTCAACCCCCTCCAAATTGGGTAATAAAAGCCCTCTTCTATGTCCTTTTGAAACAATGACACCGTATCTTACCGGATCAAGTTCATCCATTGACTCTATTTTTTCTGCTTTACCGAGAACATCTACGCTGTATTCCAGTCTTGAGAGTTCATCTTCAGTGACAGGCGGAAACCTCGGGTCTTCTGTACCGGCACTTATTGCATTCCTTATTATTTCATCAGCTATGCTTGATGTTGTCGGAGAAATTGTTCCAATGCAGCCTCTTAAGCTGCCGTCTAGTTTCAAGGATACAAATACTCCTGCCTTGTTTTTAATAAGTTCAGGGCTCAAATTGTCCGGTCTCTTAATTACCTTCCGGTTTATTACATAGCTTTCCAATGTTTGGCGGGCAAGGCGCACATATTCATCCTCTTCTGATTTCAATGACTCAATCCTTTCCATTTCGGTTTTTAAGTATATTTCATCAAATCGACGCCCTTCATCATCTCCTAAAACCTTAAATTCTGCAACTGCATAGCCTACTCCAAAAGGTCCTTGATAAGACAGAAGCTTTGAGCTTAATTTTTTCCCGTCCAATGCGCCTGCCATTATTATGAAGGAGCGAAGTCCGCATTCAGCAGCAGCTTCACAGAAATCTTCGTCAAATTTAAGAAACTCCGAGAAATTTCCGCTATCCATTGCCTTGGTTACTTCCCTGTCAAATATTACTCCTTCTTCCCTGTAACCGTAAGGGCCTGTTTCCTTAAGCATGTGAGACAAATCCCCGCTTGCTATAAAAACAATTTTTTTGTTGCTTTTTTCTGCTGCCTTTTTAATACATTTTCCAAATTTGTAATGCTCTAAATAAGAAAGTCCTGATATGGAAATGCGCACCAACTTATAATTATTGTAGTATTTATTCACGAAATAAAGAGGCACCATAACACCGTGGTCAAGCGAGCTGTTTTTCTCACCCAAAGTTCCGGCAGAAATCCCGGCTTTCTCTGCTTCATTTGAAATTTCACCGACTAACTCAACATCATATTCTACTTCCATTGTAACATCACGTTGGCCAAATTCCCGGAAGCTGCCTTTTGCCCTCTTCCCCGGTGAAATATGTATATAATCTGAATACATTATTGAATGGGGAGTTGTTATAATTATTGTGTCAGGTTTAATTTCAGAAATTTGTTTTGCAATATTGTGATATGCATCTATTGTCTTTTGAATTTTAATTTCTTCTCCTCTTCCTATCTCAGGAATTATCAATGGAGGATGCGGAACTATAAAACTATTCACAATCATCATAATTTCTCCTTTCTTTCTTATATGATTGCTATGAATAACATATGTCATTCCAAAAGCTATCTCATGAGACAGTCTGCATTTTTACTGCTTTTCTGAATATTACATATCCTATTATGAACATAATACAAATGGTCAATACACCGAATTTTGAGTTGCCCGTAATTTGTGTCGTAATTCCCATAAGCGTTGTTCCGGTAAAGGATGCACCTTTACCAAAAATATCGTAAAAACCGAAGTATTCGCTGGAGCTTTCCTTTGGAATTATTTTTGCGTAATATGAGCGGGACAAAGCTTGAATCGCTCCCTGGAAAACCGCTACGCATACTGCCAGAAACCAAAATTCCCAAGCTTTATCAAGCTGCAGCGCAAACAGTGTAATTAAAAAATAACCTATGATGCACACGCTGATTAGCTCTGAAGTCTTATACCTTTTAGACAGCTTGCCAAATATTATTGCAAAAGGAAAAGCAACCACCTGTGTTAAAAGAAGCGCCAATAATAGATTATTGTCACTTATTCCAACGTCCTTGCCGTATGATGTGGCCATTCCTATAATTGTATCTACCCCGTCTATATAAAAGAAAAAGGCAAGCAAGAATATGAATATTTCCTTATGTTTTTTTATATCGCCAAATGTTCTTCCAAGCCGCCTAAATGCCATAGCCATGGGAGCATTATCCACTTCCACGAAATGAAGCTGCTTGTAATTTTTAAGAAGAGGCAGGCTTACTAAAAACCACCATAATGCATTTAATATAAAAGCTATTCCTGTTGCAAGAGCGGTGGTAATTCCTATTTTATCTGCAAATAAAATCAATACGAGACTGATGGTAAAAGGAATACAACTTCCTATATAACCCCAGGCATAACCGTGTGAAGACAATAAATCCATCCTCTCGTCACTTGTTACATCCGGAAGCATGGCATCGTAAAATATCAGGCTTCCTGAAATACCTACCCTTGCAAATACAAACAAGGCTAAAAATATTATCCATGGAACGGGAAGTGATAGTGCTGCGCACCCAAGTACCCCGGACATTAAAAAAAAGGTAAACAAAGGTTTCTTATATCCTTTTGTATCTGCTAATGCTCCTAATACAGGTCCTAATATCGCAACTATCAAAGTTGAAGTCGACATGGCATATCCCCAGTAAGCAGTCGAATCGGAAGGTAAAACGCCGTCCGATGAAGCAATATTTTTGAAATAGATTGGTATAATTGTTGATATGAGCAGAATAAATGCAGAATTCCCGACATCATACAAAATCCAGGACCTTTCCAATTTAGTTAATTTTCCTTTAGATTTATCCATAATCTCCACCTTAATTGTATATTTTTCTTTAGTTACATTTTCGGTGTGTCACCATACCTTTTAATTATATTATTATATATTGAAAGATTTTACAAGCAAAAGAAAAACTGCCAATATAAGCAGTTTATCCGAAATTTCTGTTAAATCTTTCATTAATTTTTTCATTTGTTGACATAATATATTCTTCAATCAAAAGTGCCGCAGGTTTTATTGCTTCATTGAATAATCTCATAAGTTCTTCATTTATTTTCAGGCACTCTTCATTTGGGATATACTTTTTTATAAGGTCTATCTTATTATCATTGCCTGAAATTTTCAGTACACTTATCAGCAAGGCTCTCTGGAGCTTTCCCGGCGCTGTTAACAAATTTAAATAAAACTTCATCGAGCTCAAGGATTTAAATATTTCTTGCGGGGTAGTTTCCGGAAAAAACTTAGAAATGCATTCTGCACTATCTATACTTGGAACAATGTGTGAAGTTGGTTTAAATGTTATTGGATTTAAATTATCTCTGAGCATTATTGCCCTGTCAAATTCAGCCTCAATTTCATTGTGTGAAATTTTATCTTCTTTAGTCCTAATATATGGATGGCATTGGCTGTCCAACATAAAATGGCAGATAAATCCTGCAAT
>DMWH01000270.1:0-372 GCA_003483345.1 Clostridiales bacterium
AGTTTTCTTTCATTGTTTGACGGTGACCATGAAAAGGCAACTCAGCTTGAGGAGAAGATAGCATCAAAAATGGGGTTTGATGCGGTTTATTCCGTTTCAGGCCAAACCTATTCAAGAAAAGTAGATTACTACGTTTTATCTGTTTTATCAGGCATCGCACAAAGTGCATACAAATTTTCAAACGATATACGTCTGCTCTCACATCTCAAGGAGTTTGATGAGCCGTTTGAAGATAAACAAATAGGCTCGTCTGCTATGGCTTATAAACGAAATCCTATGAGAAGTGAACGTATCGCTTCACTTTCAAGATATGTTATCGTAAACGCGCTTAATCCGGCATTAACCGCATCATCACAATGGTTTGAGCGAACT
>DMWH01000270.1:530-3041 GCA_003483345.1 Clostridiales bacterium
AGGGCAGCGATAATGATTTAATCAAACGTATTTTAAACGACAAAACATTTAATATTTCTGAACAAGAAATGAAAGAAATATTAAATGCCGAAAATTTTTGCGGCAGAGCTAAAGAACAAACCGAGGAATTTTTGAGCGAAGTAAAACCGGTGCTTGACTCTAACAGAGATTTGTTGGGAGTTCAAGTCAATATTAAAGTATAAGGAGGTAGTATCATGCTTACAGCAATAGTTGGTATTAACTGGGGCGATGAGGGAAAAGGCCGTATGGTAGATTTATTGTCCTCCGAGTATGACATAATTTGCCGTTACCAAGGCGGTAATAATGCCGGTCATACTGTTGTTAACGAAAAAGGAAAATTCATATTAAATCTTTTGCCATCGGGCATACTGCGAGATACAACCGTCAATGTTATGGGTAACGGCATGGTCATTGATATTGAGCATTTATGCAATGAAATAAAAGCGCTTCAGAACAAAGGGATAAAAGTTACGCCTAAGAATCTTAAAATAAGCGATAAGGCAACAATATGCATGCCTTATCATAAGCTGCAGGATAATCTTGAAGAAGATAGGCTCGGCGATAAAAAATTCGGTTCAACCAGACGAGGAATTGCTCCCGTTTATGCGGATAAGTATATGAAAAAAAGTATTCGTACTGGTGATTTATTATCGCCGGGAACACTTGAAGATAAAGTATCAAGCATTCTCGAATGGAAAAACATTACTCTCGACGGCTACAAGAAACCTAAAATTTCAAAGGAATCTATGATGCAGTGGCTCTCGGAATACAGCACACCGCTGCTGCCTTTTATAACCGACACAACCGAATATCTGATGGGGGCTGTAAAAGAGAATAAGGATATAATGTTTGAAGCACAGCTTGGTGCTTTACGAGATATAGATTTCGGGATTTATCCTTATACTTCATCTTCCTCCACATTAGCATCTTATGCCCCTATAGGTTCAGGAATACCCGGAGTTAAAATTGATAAAACTATTGGAATTATGAAAGCATATTCAAGCTGTGTAGGTGAAGGACCGTTTGCAACAGAACTTTTTGGTGATGAGGGTTCGAAACTAAGAGAAGCCGGACAGGAATACGGTGCTGCAACGGGCAGACCGCGCAGGGTAGGCGCTTTTGATATTGTAGCTTCCAATTACGGTGTTAAAATGCAAGGTGCAGATGAACTGGCTTTGACTAAACTCGATGTTCTGTCATATCTGGATAAAATTCCTGTTTGTGTTGCATACGAAATAGATGGCGAAAAGACTACAGTTTTCCCCACAGGAGATAAGCTGCTTCGAGCAAAGCCCGTTTATGAATATCTTGAAGGTTTTAAGACCGATATATCAAGTTGCAGAAAATTGGAAGATTTGCCGAAAGCAGCAATTGATTATATCCGTTTTATTGAAAATGCAGTAAATTGTCCGATTAAGTATGTATCTGTAGGTGCACGCAGGGAAGATTATTTGACATTAGGTTAGAGAGATTAACCTTATAGGATAAATTTTTTCAGGAGAAAAATATGTCTAATAGAAAAATTTTATGGGAAAACAGGTTGTTTGAAGGAGTGATAGAAATATGACAGAGCTTATTTTAGTGCTTGACTTTGGCGGTCAGTATAAGGAACTTATAGCAAGAGCAACAAGAGGAATGAATGTGTATTCCGAAATTAAACCCGGAACACTTTCAGCTATTGAAATAAAAAAATTAGCACCAAAAGGAATAATTTTAACAGGAGGACCTAACAGCGTTTATTTGGATAATGCACCGAAATGTGACCCGGATATATTTAATCTCGGTATTCCTGTTTTGGGGATTTGTTACGGTATGCAGACGATGTGCCATAGCTTGGGCGGCAAGGTTGAACNNAGTCAACGAATACGGAAGAATAAAGGCTGATTTTGATATGAACTCAAAATTATTTGCTGAAGTAAAACAAAATTCATATGTACTTATGAGCCATTCCGACTGTGTAACAGAATTGCCCAAGGGGTTTGACAGCATAGCAAAAACATCTGATTGTAAATATGCGGCAGTAGAAAACCAAAATAAAAAACTGTATGGCGTACAGTTTCATCCTGAAGTGCAACATACAGACAGCGGCAAGCAGATTATCCGTAATTTCCTTTTCAATATTTGCGGTGTCTCCGGCGATTATCGCCTTGATGATTATTTGGATAGACAAATAGAACTAATCAGAAATAAAGTCGGAAAAGAAAAAGTTTTACTAGGTCTGTCAGGCGGTGTCGACAGTTCGGTTTGTGCTGCATTGTTACAAAAAGCAATACCCGGGCAGCTTACTTGTATTTTTATTGACCACGGTTTTATGAGACTGAATGAAGGTGACGAAATAGAAAAAGCATTTGCCGGTAAAAAGTTAAACTTTATAAGGGTAAACGCACAAGAAAGATTTTTAAATAAAATAAAAGGCATAACAGACCCGGAGCAAAAACGAAAACTTATAGGAGAAGAATTCGCCAGAGTTTTTGAGGAAGAAGCAGCAAA
>DMWH01000270.1:3093-3488 GCA_003483345.1 Clostridiales bacterium
TCATTTACAGGAGTAATTGAGCCGCTTTACGGACTCTTTAAGGATGAAGTGCGCATTTTAGGCAAGAAACTTGGGCTCCCCAAAAAAATTGTACAGCGCCAACCATTTCCCGGTCCGGGTCTAGCCATTCGTATAATGGGAGAGGTAACGGAAAAGAAGCTTAATATACTCAGACTTGCAGATTATATTCTCTGCGATGAAATAAAGCGATATAAGAATAAGCCGCAGCAATACTTTGCTGTCTTTACGGGTGTGCGCTCTGTCGGTGTTAAAGGTGACAGCCGCAACTATGATTATGTAATTGCCATAAGAGCCATAACCACAAGCGATTTTATGACTTGCGAATATGCGCCTATATCTCATAAGTTGTTGTCACGGATTTCTTCTCGCATTGT
>DMWH01000164.1 GCA_003483345.1 Clostridiales bacterium
TTGGTTCTCTTTTTCTTCTTGCCATAAAAAATCAGCCTCCTGTGTTATTTATATTTTACCATAGTTGACTGCGTTTTTACAGACTTTTTTTCGGTGGGTCTTTGTCATCAAAATATTTTTAACAAACCTTACGTCACCCGGTAACGGATAAGTCAAACCAGCTTTGAGTAACTCAGTAATTATGTAATTACTGTTCAGACCTGTATCCTTCTCATAAAACCACCCATTGAAAATGTAATAGCTGCCATAGATAATTATGACTATTCCGCATTCAATCAGTACCTGACAACGCCCATACAGCCACATCTTTCTGTCATTACTCTCAAATCCCAGCGGCAGCTCCTGTTCTTCATTGCTGTCGGGCACATTTAAATTTTCTGGCAAATCCATTTTTATGTTCCTTTCCGGCTCAGTACCATTACCCGTCAGCAATGATACTGAAACCACTAAGCTTTTCTAACGATATCGTCTGATGTTATTATAACATATGCTCTGAAATAAACAGTTCGTAAAAGTTCGTTTTTTTGGTCCTAAATCATTCAAAAAACGGGAAAATTTAATTTACAATAAAAAATTTTTAAGGAGTTTTAAATTATGACAAGTAAAGGGGAATTTGATATGCCCACAAGTAAAGAGATATTTTCTTTACTCATCGGAAAATTATTTGGTAAAACATATCTGCTAAATCCGTCTCAGGAGGCTTTATTTGAAATAAAAAGAAATTATTTTTATAATATCAATGATAATATCAAAAAGGGAACACAAAATAATCCATTAACCAAAACATGTATAGAAAATACAAAAAAAATATATCGTATAATAAAAGAATATGAAAAGGAAAATTTAGAATTAACATGCAGTGATTATGAGTGCTATCAAAAAATAAATGATGATAATTACGTTTATACTCCCGGTGATTTATATGAGAAAATAAAGGAAAAAGTTATGCCAAATCTTGGAATAGAATCTTTCCAGCATGAATCTCTTAGTAAAATCATAGAGATTGTATTAGATAATAAAAATGGGGATATTATTGATTTAGAAAAGGCTTTGAATGAAATTTCAGATACATGTCACGGAACTGTATTTAATGAAAAGGGTAAGAATTTATTAAACAACTGGAATTATCGCAATAAGAAAAAGTGCCTTGAAGAAAGCAAATTGCCTGATTTCTTTTTCGTAGGAAGAGAAAACGAAATAGCTGATATTAAAATAGAATTTGAAAAAAAGAATTATGTCATTTTAAGCGGTGAATCCGGCTCAGGTAAATATTCAGCTGCTGTGAAATATGCCAGTATAAACCAAGCAAACTATACTTATACAGTTATAGTGGAATGGAAAGAAAGCCTTGAAAAAACCATTAACAGTATTTCAACGGAAGATGATGCGTTCTATGACAATTCCGAAACACCTGAAGACAAGTTCAAAAGGAAAAAGGAGATTTTAAATAATTCTTGTAATGATTCTAAAGTAGCATTGCTCATTATTTATGATGCTAATAAAAACTTCGATAAAAAAGAAATTGAGAAGTTTTGCAGCACTGGGAAGTTTCATTTGATATTGACAACAAACTCACTGCATGGTGCAATTAAAATAAGCCCATTGCAAGAATCAAGATTCAAGCAGCTCTTTGAGTACTATAAACCCGACTGGAATCCGGCTGCTCACAAAGTTGATATTGAAGTGTTAAAGCGTATTTCTGGTGAAAACATATATATCTTTATTCTGCTTCTAAAATGGCTGGACTCTCACAATTGTGATGACGCCAATATTTTAAGAAGCCGTATACTTAAAACTCCATCTGTAACAATTTTTGATAATCAGAAAATTGATATGACCTATCATAACGATGTTGTCAGCGACACCCTGAAAGGGCATATTGAACAACTGCTGCAACTAAATGAATTTTCAGACGATGAAATGGAACAGCTATTGTTCATCACATTTCTGATTGACGAAAAAACCATTTTTAATTCTGTAATCGAGAGTTATTTTGATAAAAAATTTATTGAGAAAATAAAAAAGCAAAAAACTTTAAAATACCAGCAGAAAGAAAAAAGTTTCAGTATTTCCCCATTAACGAAACTTTGTATACTGAGCATGATTGATGTTGATTATTTTGCAAGTCACATTTCTGGATTATTGATAGCAAATTTTAACAACCCAAACTTTACACTGGAAGAAAAAATGTTTTGTGTGAATTTATTTTTTAACTCTTTGAAGAATTTGTTGTGTTTAGTTAAAGACCAGGACGATACTATTAAAGCTATGAACATTTACGCATCTGCTATACAAAATATGGTTATTGAATATTATGAAAATATTATTCTTCCGGTTGCGTTGATTCTAAATAGTAATAACATAAATCAACTGGAATATTTCACCTTATTAATCAGATGTAAAAATACAAAAGAATTTGTAAGTAATCTATTATCCTCATTCTCCAGGAGTGTAAAAGAATTAAAATATGATTTTATAAATCGTAAAGATAATGATTCTCTGGAAAGCTTTTCAAATCTTATATTGGAGAATTTTGACATCAATAATATAAGCCAAGCACATAGTTTTATTGAATCGCAGGGGCAGTTCGATAATTTTAATAATGGCTTACAGGCAGAAATAGATTTACAGATGAGATATATCACAAACGACAAGAAAGCATTTGATGAAAGTATACGTACATTAATAGAACCTGCTTGCAGATTCAAGAATTACAGTGCGGTATTAATACGACTCTTAAAACTTCTACAATATCGCATAAATATCGAACTATTAAAATCATTTTACGGTATTATTGAGCCTTATTATAAAGCTGAGAAAATTAAAGCTGAATACTCATGGAATTCATTTTACTTGGTGATTACAGCCAATATTTTAAGTGCAATAGTTTACAAGAAATTTGATTATTCTGAAGTCAAAGAATACCTGAACATTTTTAACAACAATTTTGCGTCGAGATTCTATGTCAATTTACTGGCGGTTTTAATTTCAATCAATCACGACAGAACAGTGATTTCAAAACTCATAGAAGATTTACAGAAATACGATGCTTTTAAACATTCTGAAACTTTTTGTTTATTATACAGATATTCTGAAGAAGGCGGCAATAAGTTTGCTAATGCGGAATGGTGTCAAGCGGAGCTTAACAGGTATTCAAATATTTATCGTTCCATAGGAGGGAAAGAAGAAATTAAAAAGGCTAACAAAATTAATAAAATAATTTTATTTATAGACAAAATGAAGAAACAAGGCAATGTACCTGCTAACTCAATATGGGATACTGTTTTGGATATTGGTGACTACGGCAAGGATAAATTTCCGATATAGTTACACTGAGAAATGTTCCACGTTCCATGTACCGCCTTAAACAATTATACATACGCGCATGAAAAATTATTTTTCAATAATTATATATAAGGGAGCAATATAAATTTTTTTTTATGAATAAATTTATGTAGGTTTGATTGAATCCCGGAACATGGAACAAAAAATAATGCAGGCTAAACTCCTGCATTATTTTGGTATTACACGCAATACTCCCACAAATCCTCGTACTCGTTCATCTCTTTGATTTCCGCAAGAGTTTCTTTAAGTAAGTCAGAATCCATTAGCATTTCTTCAATGTCATCGGCTGTATAGCCAAAATCAAGCAAAAGCATAACATCATCTTCCGATACACCAAAGCATGTACACATTTCAAGGAGAAGTTCTTCATGGCAGCCGTAATCATTTGAATAGCCAAGTGTGTACTGGTATGAGAAAGTTTCAAACGCTGAAACATCAGTCTTACCATTTTTGTTTATTGAGAGAATGTCACCTTCATTCAGCAGGATTCTGCTGTACTTGTACCTTGAAAGTCCCGACTTTCTCATTGCCTTTGACATTATGCTTTCAGTTGAAGCGTATGCGAAAAGTCCAAGCTTTTCAAAGTATATAAGGAACATAGGACTACTCCCCTTTACGAAGTAGAGAGTATTGTTCTGGTCGAGAATAGTGAACGTAAAGTTACCTTGTACATCTTCTGCCATGGATTTCAAAGAATCGAAATTCAGCTTACCCTGTCTTTCCAGGAGCTGGACGGCAACATAACTATCAGTTTCAATACAAGTCTTTGGCAACTGCTTTTCTTTACGGAGAGTATCATCGTTATAAAGAACGCCGTTATGAGCAAATGCAAACTCTTTGTCAGCTTTTCCGTAAAACGGGTGATTGTTGAAGTTGAATTTCTGATTACCCTGCGTTGTGAGTCTAGTGTGACCCATAACAGCTGTTGTTCCCTCCGGAAAGGTGAATTTCATTTTGTGAGCAGGCTTTGCCTTTTTGTAGATTGTGACCTTTCCATTTTTGATGTAGGATATTCCACTTGCATCTGTTCCACGTTCCTCGGCTGCGTTAGCAAGTTCCTGGGTAAATTTCTTCAAAAGCTTGTGCGGTATTTTTTTACCGCATTCAAGCCAGCCAAATAATGCACACATTATAATTCCTCCTCTGCGTTGATAGTTTCATTTACATACAGATTGCGTTCTTTCAGATACTGAATCAGCTCAGGTTCTTCAAGATTAGCTACAAATTCAGACCATGAAAGCCTCTGCATTTCTTCGTCAGACATAGAAAAAGCCGCATCACAAATCTCGTTAACGAGCTGTAATGCGGCAATCAGCGTATTGTATTTCAGCGTTCCTCTGAACATACGGAATTCCACAGTATGATAATTGCAAAGATTCACGGCGGCGTAACGACCACAGCAATTCTTTTTGGCTTTATCCATGATAGCTTTAGGAGTTGACTCATAACCATATCTTGCCGCCCAGCGGTTCATTGTTGCCTCTGAACGGCGGGAGAATTTCAGCAGTTCCAGCCAATGGTGTTCCACGAAGTAGAGTATTCTTGAAATCACTTCTTCCTGCTCCTGTGAAGTTTCTCCAAAGCTGTTGCGATTAACATGGACATGAAGTCCGCAAGTACTGGTCTGATGCGAACGATAGCCAAGAGATATAGCTTTGCGCATGATATCTTTCCAGCAGAACTCTTTGTGGTAATCAAGCGTCATTGGGTAAGTTACAATTTCCAT
>DMWH01000016.1:0-2114 GCA_003483345.1 Clostridiales bacterium
ATTGAGCCATGAGCCCAGAATGTGTCCTCGACAGGAATCGGACCTGTATCTAGAGCTTAGGAGTCTCTTGTTCTATCCATTGAACTACGAGGACGTACTTTATTATTATCAGTTTTTTAAGTTGCTTTCAAGTTTTAAGTATGATAAAATAATGCCAATGATTGGATCACCAGTAAAAAAAATAGCTAAAAAAGTTTGTCCAGCAGTCATAACAATTGTTGCTTCTAAGGATATTCCCAAATTAGACGCAGCAAGCTTTTTATCTTTGCAAGGAAACTTGGACTTGAACCATAAAGGCCAGGCAAGAGTAGGTGGAGGTTCTGGTTTTATTGTTTCTAAAGATGGCTATGTTTTCACATGTGCCCATGTTGTTAAAGATTTTGATGCCGATTATACAGTAATTATTGATCCAAAGCATAAATACGCTGCACGAGTTTTGTCTCGTGATTTTTTAACAGACATTGCTATTTTAAAGATAAAAGGAGCTAGTTTTCCATATTTAAAATTGGCTAATTCTGATAAAGTCGAGNNATATCTGGGTTAAGTAGAAACATTAAAGCTTGTGATGGCATGGATTTTCATACAGATCTAAAAGGACTATTTCAAACTGACGCTGCGATTAATAATGGAAATTCAGGCGGTCCTCTTATTAATATAAAGGGAGAAGCTATTGGAATTAATACAGCCATGATTGAAAAGGCACAAAATATAGGCTTTGCTATTCCTATCAATTGCGCCATAAAGGACTTAAAAGAAATAAAAAAGCATGGGAAAATAAAGCGTCCTTATCTAGGAATCAAATACGTACTTTTAGATAAACATTTAAGCGAGGAAAATGATCTTCCTGTAAGCGAAGGGGCTTTAGTTGTAAGAGAAAGATATGGCGAAAATCCTGTAGCTAAAGGATCTCCGGCAGACAAAGCAGGACTTAAAGAGTATGATATTGTTGTTTCCTTTGGCAATAAATTAATAGATAAAAATAATACTTTAGCTGAGTATCTATCTAGAAGTAAGGTGAATGATAGGGTTGAATTGCAAATTTTAAGAAAAGGAAAACTATTAAAAAAGGTGGTTATTCTTCAAGAAAAGAGGTGATTTGGCTTGACAGTAATCACTAGTAATGGTACGATTATAACATAATTAATTAAGAGTTTATTCTTTTAGAAAAGAATGAACAATCAAAAAATGAACGATCAAAACAATTTTGAAGAGCGTAAGATGTACCAGGGAAATTGGACTTGTTCAGAGTGTGGAGCAGAAATAAAAGAGCTTCCATTTGAGCCAAGCGGAGATAGACCTCTTTTATGTCGTGACTGTCACAGACAGAAAATGCAAAGACGCAATCAAAGAAGATATTAATTTTAATATATTCAAACAAAAAAAGACCGCCTAATAAGCGGTCTTTATATTATTAAGCATAACATGCACCCTCACAACTGATTCTTTTTTTGAATAAATTACTTTCATCGTTCCATTGAACGATTTTTTTATTTTTCTTGCAATTTTTAGTGCTAATTGATTTTCAGTTGTAAGCACATTTATTTTTCCATTATAGTCATCATTGTGAACGGAAATAATTCTATCCTGGGGATCGCTTTTAAATCCCTCCTCTCCTTTATTTTTTATTGTATTTACAACATAATTTTTTATTTCTGGATTTATATTTTCAATAATAACTTCTCCTTCATATATTTTATCTTCAATCATTTTACAGGCAGGGCAAATAGTAAAACCATTATGTTTATTTTTCCTTATATTTTTTTTAATTTCATATTTATGATGCCAGGAGCCTTGCCATAACAAAGCATTACATTTTTTACAAACAAGAACACCCTTTTTGTTTTTTCCAAATTCACTTTCTTCTTTTTTAGATTTTGGAAAAGAGGCAGGAATACTTTTAGGAATTAGATTTTTTATAAAAGATTTAAAATTTCGTGAAAAATTATGTTTCATATTTTTTAAATTTTACTTTTTATACTTTATATCTAAAAATTAAGATTGAACTTTGTCTAAAATCGTATTACAATAATAATATACACTTTCTTTATGAAAGTTCTTTAAAAAAGTGATCTTAATGACTGATAGCATTGATCGCATTAAAAAAGATCTTTCAG
>DMWH01000016.1:2153-3942 GCA_003483345.1 Clostridiales bacterium
TTGGGCTACATAGCTGTTATCAGTTTAATTGTAGCTTTTGTATCGGTAGTTGCTTTATTTGGCTGGATTTTTTTAGCAGCTATGGATATTATATTGTTATTCATTGTGTATTTCCTTATCATTATCATTTTGAATAATAAAAAAAAGAGGGCTTAATTTCACTTAAGTCTTTTTTTTGACACAAAATTTAGGCCTATGACGTATGAAGTGATGGCAC
Source organism: Clostridiales bacterium (assembly GCA_003483345.1). Classification (GTDB taxonomy): domain Bacteria; phylum Bacillota; class Clostridia; order Tissierellales; family Sedimentibacteraceae; genus Sedimentibacter. The sequence continues at coordinate 2,371 of DMWH01000016.1, forward strand.
TTAAGTGCGTTATTTGGAGGAAAGTGATTGTTAATAGCAGCATTACTAGCGTTAGCAGCAGAGCATGGAGAGCTTTTACTCATCATAATTGGTTCCGTTCTTTTAGGAATGTTAATAGCTTTCTTTATAATGCTCAGAATTATCATCAGGATTGGCATTGGTATCATTACATTTCCTGCCAGAATTTTAGGACGCAGAAAACCTGAATAATATTTAGGTTGATACAATTATTTTTTAAATAATTGTTTTTTTATATATAGATAAACGAGAAGTAATTTGTTAAACTAAATATATGAAAAATCCATTGTATTTTATTTCTCTTTTAATAATTAGTCTTTTATTTATCCTAGCTTATTATTTTTATCCATACTTGCCAGATAATATAATTACTCATTGGGGAATTACAGGCGAGCCAGATGGATTTTCAAATAAAGATGGCATCTTTTTTATGCCGTTTTTTACATTAGTATTGTATTTCATATTGGTTTTTTTACCAAAGATAATACTTTTGTGTGTTCCAAAAGAAGAATACTCAAAAGCACGGGGAAAAGAATTTGAAAATATATTTAGTAAATTTTTGATAATTTTCCTGTTATACATGTTATATATTTTTGTTTGGAGTCTATTATGGAATTTAGGTTTAGAAATCAATACATATGTTGCTATTATTCCAGCTATGGTAATCTTTTTATACATTACAATCAGGTTATTTAAAGATAATAAGTTAAAGTAAATTAGGATAATAAAAAAGACAGTAGGCTGTCTTAAAATTACTTTGTGTAATTATGTAATTGAAGGTTTGGATTAATTTTTTTGAGATTCTGAATGAGTGAGCTTAATGACTCTAGTTGCGCCTTAGACATGTTCGAATCATTGTTCACTAAGCATACCGAAATACTGCGACAATTGTCTGTCCAGTTTCCTGCATGCCAGGCAACTTGATCAATGTACCATTCTTTTTCTATCTTGATTAATGGATTTAGTGTCTGTACTGTTTTTCCATCTTCGTAGATAATGTAATGGTAAACTAGATAAGTTTCCTTTTCATTAAAAACGTGTCCTGAGTGGGGTTCAAGCCCTTTCACATAGGGATCATTATTGCTTGAGTTAAATCTATTAATGTAGAAAGTTTTGAAGAGATCATTCATTTCTTCGATGCTTTGATTTTCGGCATAGTGCACAAAAATCTTATCGAAGGGCAACCTTTCTGCATCCCAATTGATGCGCCATTTATCTTCTTTAAACTCGAACCAAACAGTTGTTTTGTTTTGCATTGTTTTTTCAAGATAAAGTGCAGGGCTATTTTCTTCAATTGAATAAGGATACACATTCTTTGCATCAGTTTGATTCTGAATAGGAAAAAGTATGGAAAGACTAATAATTAATCCAATTATAACAAGCAGTGCAGTTGCTTTCATTTAAACCTCCAAAGGTCTAGATATATCTTTCATTTTTTTATATGTTTTGTCAATAAAATCTATATGATGAAAAGAAAAAGATCCTCGCAGGTTTTTGTGATATAAGATAAATAGTTGGGTCGGTTACGTGACGCATTCAGAACTTTGGATTGGG